>JARLHH010000149.1 GCA_031292335.1 Candidatus Limnocylindrales bacterium
AGCAGCGCGTACGCTCTCGCGCGCCGCTTCCGCAGGTCCGGCTCCCGCATGAGGCCGGCGCCCTTCCTGGCCAGGAGCCGGGCCGCGGCCGCCGCGTCCGATGCCCCGGAGGCCGCCCGCTCGCCGTCGCCGGGGACCAGCCGGGGATCGTTCGGGTCGTCCCCGGAGGCGACGGCCTCGCGGGCAGCCAGCGCGCCCTCGATGTCCGCGTCGGCGACACCCATGCGGCGCAGCTCGTCACGCAGCGCGCGAACGCCCCGCGGGCGCGCCCGGTCCCGCGACTCCACCCAGGTCCGTGCGAAGCCGGCGTCGTCCAGGAAGCCCAGCTCGGTCAGCCGCCGCAGCGCGCCCTCGACGAGGTCGTCGCGGTAGCCCGCCTCGCGGAGCCGGTGCCGGACCTCGTCCGTGGAGCGGGGCCGGGCCTCGAGGAAGCGCGCGGCCGCCGCGAGCACCTCGGCGGGGTCCTCGATCCCCCCGCGCCGTGCCCTGCGCTCCGCCGGGGACTCGTGCGCGGAGCGCCGCATCCTCGCCTCCGGCCGCTACTCGGCCTCGGAGATCCCCTCGACCGGGATCGAGGCGCTCGCCATGCCGGCGCGGATCCGCGCCTCGATCTCGGCCCCGGTGACCGGGTTGTCGCGCAGGAAGCCCTTGGCGGCCTCCCGGCCCTGGCCGAGGCGGGTCTCCCCGAAGGTGAACCAGGCGCCGGTCTTGGTCACGACGTCCATCGCCACGCCGACGTCGAGGAGGCCGCCCTCGCGGCTGATCCCCTCTCCGTACATCACGTCGAACTCGGCCACCCGGAACGGGGGCGCGACCTTGTTCTTGACCACCTTGACGCGGACCCGGTTGCCGATCGACTCGGTGCCGTTCTTGATCGTCTCGACCCGCCGGATGTCGAGCCGCACCGAGGCGTAGAACTTGAGCGCGCGACCCCCGGGCGTGGTCTCCGGGTTGCCGAACATGACGCCGATCTTCTCGCGGAGCTGGTTCGTGAAGACGAGCGACGTGTTGGAGCGGCTGACGGCGCCGGTGAGCTTCCGCAGGGCCTGGCTCATGAGGCGAGCCTGGATCCCGACGAAGCTGTCCCCCATCTCGCCCTCGATCTCTGCCCGCGGGACGAGCGCGGCGACCGAGTCGACCACGACGATGTCGATCCCGCCCGACCGGATGAGCGTCTCGGTGATCTCGAGGGCCTGCTCGCCGGTGTCCGGCTGGCTGACCAGCAGCTCGTCGACGTTGACGCCGCAGGCGCGGGCATAGCCCGGGTCCAGGGCGTGCTCCACGTCGATGAACGCTGCCACGCCGCCGCGCCGCTGCGCCTCCGCGATGACGTGCTGGCAGAGCGTGGTCTTGCCGGACGACTCCGGGCCGAAGACCTCGGTCACCCGTCCGCGGGGGATGCCCCCGACCCCGAGCGCGAGGTCCAGCGCGATGGAGCCGGTCGGGATGAAGTCCACCTGCTGCCGCTCGGCGGATCCGAGCTTCATGATCGACCCGCGCCCGAACTGCTTCTCGATCGCGAGGATTGCCGCCTCGACCGCCTTCGTGCGCTCCGCGCCCGATGCCCCGTTCCGCTCCGTCACCGCCATCTCGTCGTGCTCCTGTCTGGTTCGGTCGGCCCCGACGGAACCGACGATGCGGCGGCCTGCCGGTGGTTCAGCCCTCCGGCTCTTCCTCGACGACCGTGCGCGGCTTGCGCTTCGGCTTGATCAGCTCGACGTTCTGTGGCACTTCGAGGAACGGCTGGAGCTTGGGCTTTGCCTCCGGGGCCTTGGACTTCTTCTTCACCTCGCGGTGGGGACGGTCTCGCGAACCCATCGTCGAACGCCTCCGCGGAACTCGAGGGTACCGACCTGGCCTTCACGCGAGCTGCACTGCCGATGCATCGTGACGTCGCCGGCGTGCGTACTGGCGCAGCTCCGGAAGGCGTTCAGGGAGGTCTCCGGTGCGCAAGGCCGCCCGGATCCCGGCCATGAAGTCTAGGGTGAAGGTGAGGTTGTGACAAGTCGCAAGGCGGTAGGCCAGCAGCTCGTCGGCCCGGAAGAGGTGGGCCAGGTAGGCCCGGCTGAAACGCCGGCAGAGCAGGCATCGGCACCCGTCCTGGACCGGGTCCGGGTCGTCACGGAACCGCTCGTTCCGGATGTTGAGATGCCCCCCGGGAATCCACAGCTGGCCGTTGCGGGCCACCCGGGCCGGGAGCACCGAGTCGAACAGGTCGACGCCGCGATGGACCGCCTCCAGCAGGTCTGCCGGCGAGCCCAGGCCCATCAGGTAGCGCACGCGCGGGTCCCGGTCGAGCGCCGCGACCACGATGTCGAGGACTGATTCGCGCTCGGCCGGCGTCTCGTCGCCGGCAAGGCCGCCGATGTTGAGGCCGTCGAACGGGAGCCCCGCGATGAACGCGCTCGACGCCCGCCGCAGGTCCGGGTCCAGGCCACCCTGGATTACCCCGAAGAGCGCCTGGTCCGGGCGGCGATGTGCCTCCAGCGAACGGAGCGCCCAGCGGTGGGTTCGCTCGGTGGCGATCGCGACGTCGGCCGGATCCGTCGAGGCGGGCGGCACCGGCTGGTCGAAGGCGACCGCGACGTCCGCTCCGAGCGCCGCCTGGATCTCCATGGAGCGCTCGGCGGTGAACCGGTGGCGCGAGCCGTCGTGGTGGCTCTGGAACGTCACCCCGTCATCGTCGATCACGTTGAGGTCGCCGAGCGACACGACCTGGAAGCCGCCCGAATCGGTCAGGATCGGGTGCGGCCAGCTCATGAACCGGTGGAGGCCGCCCAGGCGCGCGATCCGCTCGTGGCCGGGACGGAGGTACAGGTGATAGGTGTTGGCCAGGATGATCTGCGCCCCGGTCTCCTCGATCTCGTCGGGGTGGAGCGCCTTGACCGTGGCGTTCGTGCCGACCGGCATGAACGTCGGCGTCTCGACGATCCCGTGGGGCAGGTGGAGCCTGCCCAGCCGCGCCCGGGTCGAGCCGTCGGCGGGAGGGGGCACGAGGACCTCGAAGCGGGCCGCGCCCGTCACGCGCCGCTCAGGCCTCGTCGGTGCCGGGGCGGGGGCCCGGGCCGGCTTCCGTGGCCGCGGAGCGCTCCCAGAGACCGGGCTCGCGCTCGGCCCGGCGCGGCGGCACGTCGTAACCGAGAGCGGCCAAGTGGGCCCGCGCCCGGTCCGTGGCGACCCGTCCCTGGGGTGTCCGGTCCAGGAAGCCGATGCGGAGCAGGTACGGCTCGTACACGTCCTCGACCGTCTCCACCTCCTCGGCGAGAACGGCCGCGAGGGCGGCCACGCCCACCGGCCCGCCCCCGAACTTGCCGATGATCGCGGAGAGCAGCCGGCGGTCCGTCGCGTCGAGGCCCTCCGAATCGATCTCGAGGACGCCCATCGCCTCGTCGACGGCGGCCCGGGTCACCCGCCCGTCGCCGTGGACCTCGGCGTGGTCCCGGACGCGCTTGAGGAGCCGGTTCACGATCCGCGGGGTCGCCCGGCCCCGGGCCGCGATGGCGGCCGCGGCATCGTCCGTGACCTCGAGCCCGAGGATCGCGGCCGACCGGCGGACGATAGCCCGGAGGTCCTCCTCCGCGTAGAAATCGAGCCGGTAGACGGCCCCGAAGCGGTCCCGGAGCGGCCCGCTGATCCGGCCGGCCCGCGTCGTGGCGCCGACGATCGTGAACGGCCGGAGCGTCAGGCGCAGCGAGCGGGCGGACGGGCCCTTGCCGATCATGACGTCGAGAGCGCAATCCTCCATCGCCGGGTAGAGGATCTCCTCCACCGCGCGGTTGAGCCGATGGATCTCGTCGATGAACAGGACGTCGCGCTCGTCGAGGGCGGTCAGGACGGCTGCCAGGTCGCCTGCTCGCTCGATGGCCGGGCCCGACGTGTAGCGGATGTTCACGCCCAGCTCGCGGGCGATGATCGTGGCGAGTGTCGTCTTGCCGAGGCCCGGCGGGCCGTGCAGGAGCACGTGGTCCGCCGCCTCTCCCCGCTGGCGAGCTGCCTGCAGGAGCACCGAGAGGCCGGCCTTGACCTCGCGCTGGCCGAGATACTCGTCAAGCGAGCGCGGCCGCAGGGAGCGTTCGACCGCGATCTCCTCCTGGTCGAGGAGGTCCGCCGCCAGGAAGCCGTGGCCGTCCGTCATCGCCGGAGTCTACCACGCGCCGCGCATGTTTCGCACGGATGTTCGATCTGCGCCCGGGCGGCTCAGCCGCCGGACAGCGAGCGAAGGGCGGCCTTCACGCGGTCCTCGAGGGATCCGCCACCGGCTGCCTTGGCCCCGACGTGGCGAGCCGCCTCGCGCGCCTCGGCGAGCGTGTAGCCGAGCGCCTGGAGAGCGCCAACGACCTCCCCCTCCGCGGGTTGCGCGCCGGCGCTGCCGAAGGCGGGCGTGGCGGCGGCGACCCCGGCCGCGGCAACCTTCTCGCGGAGCTCCAGCACGATCCGGGCCGCCAGCCGCTTTCCGACGCCCGGAACCGCGGTGAGCAGGCCCTGGTCGTCCGCCAGGATGGCCAGCTGGAGGTCCGCCACGGGGCGGCTGCCGAGCAGTCCCAGCGCGACCTTGGGTCCGACTCCGGTGACGGTCAGCAGGAGCCCGAAGAAGCCGAGCTCCTCCGGCGTGCGGAACCCGTACAGCGCCTGGAGGTCCTCCCGGACCAGGTGGTGGGTGTGGAGCCGGAGATGTCGGCCCGGCTCGGCGCCCGCGAGCACGGCTGGAGTGGTGAAGACGCGGTAGCCGACGCCGCCCACCTCGAGGACGAGCGACTCCGCCGCGATCGCGCCCACCACGCCGTCGAGCGACGCGATCACGGGACCGGCTCGGGCTGCGGCGCGGCCGGGGCCGGGCGGGCAGCCCGTTCGCGGCGCAGGGCCTCGCGG
>JARLHH010000150.1 GCA_031292335.1 Candidatus Limnocylindrales bacterium
CGGCATTCAGCATCAGCTCGATCGACATGAGCATGCTGATCGCGTTGCGCCGGGCCAGGAACCCGAATGTCCCGATCGAGAACAGGATCCCGGAGATGACGAGGTAGGCGTCCAGGCTCTGGCTCACGCGTCCCGGCCCTCGCGCTTGGCCAGGTAGATGCCCCCGACCACGGCCATCAGGAGGAGCACGCTCACGACCTCGAAGGGGAGGACGTAGGAGGTGAACAGCAGGCGGGCGAGCGTATCTGTCGCGGTCGCGATCCGCTTCGCCGCCGCGCCCCAGTCGGTGGCGCTCGCCGTGATCGCGATCAGGAACGCGAGCACGATGGCGGCGATCGCGGCGGGCAGCGCCTGGGCCTGGAAGACCAGCCGGACCGGCGCGTTCTTCGACTGGGTCAGCATCACCGCGAACAGGATCAGGACGGCGATCGCGCCGATGTAGACGAGCACCTGCGCGGCGGCGACCAGCGGGGCGCCCAACAGCGCGTAGATCCCGGCCAGCGCGCCGAACGCGACGATCATGGCCAGCCCGCACCGGATGATGTCGCGGAGCGTCACGACCAGGAAGGCCGACCCGAGCATCACGGCCGCCAGGACCAGGAAGAGCACGTCGCTCCAGCTGATCCCGAGGACCGGGATGGTATCCGGAATGGCCACCTGTTCCTCTCCCTCCAGCCTGCACCGTGCGGGCCGGCCGGGCGTTCGCACGCCGCGACCGCGCCGCTCCTAGCGGTTCTGACCGTGCCCGGCGATGCCTCCGCCGCCCGGGCCGTGCCCATTGTGTCCGTTGCGGGGGTCGCCCGTGTGTGCGGCGCCGCTCCCGCTCCTGCTCCCGGCGAGCGACGGCGGGAGCACGGGCAGCTGCCGCGGCCCCACGTCCCGGCCGGACGCGATCGCGCGCTCCAGCCAGTCCCGCTCGCGGTGCACGTAGGTCATCTCCGTCTCGCGGTCGACCGCGGCGATCGCGATGAGGTCGATCATCGGCTCCTCGCGGCTGACGTGGGCGAGCTCGAAGTCCGGCCCGCAGCGCAGCGCGTCGTACGGGCAGGCATCCACGCAGATCCCGCACAGGATGCAGCGGCTCTCGTCCACCTCGTACTTCTCGAGGATCCGCGGCTTCGGCATGAGCGCGCCGGTCGGGCACGTCTCCGCGCAGCGCCCGCACGAGACGCAGGGCGTGTCGTTGAGGCTCATGTCCAGCGGCGTCGTCACGAGCGTGTCGAAGCCGATCCGCATGAAGTCGTAGCAGGCCGCGCCCACGACCTCCGCGCAGACGTTCGCGCACCGGCCGCAGTCGATGCAGCGGGACGGCTCGCGCAGGATGAAGGCGTGGCTGTCGTCCCGGACGTAGTCGTGGTTCGAGCCCGTGAAGCGGTTCTCGGTCACGCTCCGGAAGCCCGCCCCCCGGTTGTTCTGCGGCTCCAGCGTTCGCAGCGTGGTCCCGTACTCGATCCCCAGCCGGCGCAGGTCGCAGAAGCCGATCGCCTCGCAGGTGCACTGCAGACAGCGCGTGGATTCCGCCACGGCCTCGCTCGGCGTGTACGGGATCTCGTACTCCACGTAGCTGGCCCGGCGCTCCTCGGCCGGCATGCTCCGCAGCCGATGGCGGGGCGCCTTCACCTCGGACGTGAACGGGACGATGCTGAGGAACTCCGGCTGCGGCTCCGCCAGCGTCTGGCGGGTCCGGATCTCGCCCAGGTCCATCCCCTTGAGGTAGGCGTCCACCGCGTACGACGCCCGCCGCCCGTCGGCGATCGCCTGGACCACGGTCTGGGCGCCGTTGCGGACGTCGCCGGTGCCGAAGACGCCCGGTCGCGGCGTCAGGAACGTGACGGCATCGGCCCGCAGGCGCCGGTTCCTGGTCGCCTCGACGCCGTCCGACCCTGCCCCGATCCAGGTCAGGTCCGGCCCCTGGCCGATCGCAAGGAGGACCCGGTCGCATTCGATCACGAACTCCGTGCCGGGAGCCGGCTCCGGGCGGCGCCGGCCCGAGGCGTCGGGCGCGCCCAGCTGCATCCGGATGAACTCCACGCCGGTCACCTTGCCGGCGGCGTCGGCGAGGACGCGGGTCGGGCCGGCCTGGAAGATCGTGGTGACGCCTTCCTCGATCGCCTCGTGGACCTCGCCCGAGGCCGGCATGTCCTTCATGTCCCGGCGGTAGACGAGCGTCACCTCGGACGCACCCTGGCGCACCGACGTGCGCGAGCAGTCCATCGATGTGAAGCCGCCGCCGACCACGACCACCCGGGTGCCGGCGTGGCCCGGGTAGGGCAGGCCGAGCGTGGCGATCTTGAGGTACTCCAGGCCGTCGATCACGCCGTCGGCGTCCTCGCCGGGGATGCCCAGCTTGTTCGTGTCGTAGCAGCCGATCGCCACCACCACCGCGTCGTAGCCCTGGTTCTGGAGGTCGTCCAGGCTGAAGTCGCGGCCCAGCGCCTGGTTGCACACGAAGCGCCCGCCGAGCCGGGTGATGCTCTCGTACTCGGGGTCCAGGACGCGCTCCTTCGGCAGCCGGTATTCCGGGATGCCGTAGCGGAGCATCCCGCCGGGGGCCTCGTCGCGCTCGTAGATCGTCACGTCGTGGCCGGCGATCAGGAGGTAGTAGGCGGCCGAGGCGCCGGCCGGGCCGGAGCCGATTACCGCGACTCGCTTGCCCGATTTCGGCTGCAGCTCGAACGGGAGCGGCGGGTCCACGTCCTGCTCGCGCATCGCGCGGATCACCTGGTCGCCGGCGTAGCGGTGGCTGTCGCGGATCGCGATCGCCTCGTCGACCTCGTCGCGGCGGCAGTGCTCCTCGCAGGGAGCCGGGCAGACCCGGCCCAGGATGGACGGGAACGGGATGGTCCGCTTGAAGATCCGGGCGGACTCGCGGAACTCGCCTTCGGCGTTCGCCTTGAGGAAGCCCGGGATGTCGATGTGGCTGGGGCACTTGTTCTGGCAGGGCGGCAGGCAGTACGCGTTGTGGTCGGAGAAGATCAGCTCCAGGTTCGTGCGCCGCAGGCGACGGACCTCCTCGGTCTGGGTCTGGACGACCATCCCCGCCTCGGCCAGGCGCGAGCAGGAGATCGGCGGGTGCTCCTCGCCCGCCACGTCTACCACGCACATCCGGCAGGCCCCGAAGCCGGGCAGCTTCGGCTCGTAGCAGAGCGTCGGCACCTCGATCCCGTTGTCCCGGCAGACCTCGAGGATCGTCTGGCCGGCGCGTCCTTCCACGGTCCGGCCGTCCACCTCGAGCCGGATGATCGGCGTGGACTGCGGGCGCTGCGGCGACTGGGTGCGCAGCAGGCGCTCGGCCAGCGAGTCGACGACCGGCTCCGGTCGCGCCGTGGAGACGAGGTCGGCCGGGCGGGAGATCAGGTCGGCCATGGCGGTCGTGCCTATCCTCCGTTGGCGGTCCCGGCGGCAGCGACCCCGATCGGGGCGCAGACGCCGGCGGGGCAGACGCCCCGCAGGATGTGGGCGTCGATCTCTGGCCCGAAGTATCGCATCGCGGTCGTGAGCGGGCCCGTGGCGAGCCGCTCGTGGTCGCACAGCGCGCTCTCCACGATGTCCGCGCCCAGGTCCGCCAGGAGCCCCCGGTCGGTCGGGCGGGCCAGGCCCGCGGCGATCCGCTCGCCGATCTCGGCGGCCCGGCGCAGCCCGATCCGACAGGGGATCGTCTTGCCGCAGGCCTCGTCCGCGCAGTAGCGGGTGAGCAGGCGTGCCAGGTCCACGATGCAGGTGCGGTCGTCGGCGACGACGATCGACCCGGATCCGACGTGGGCCCCGGCGGCCCGGAGTGCCCCGAACGCATACGGCGTGGCCGCGAGGTCGGCCGGCAGCAGGCCGCCGGACGGACCGCCGACCAGGATCGCCTTGAGCGGCCGGCCGTCCGCCACGCCGCCCGCCAGCGCGATGATCGTCTCGAGCGGGGTTCCCGTCGGCACCTCCGCGATGCCGGGCGTCGCCACGGCTCCGCTGACCGCCACCAGGACCGTGCCCGGGGCGTCCGGGTCGCCGATCGCGCGATACGCGTCGGCGCCGTGGACCACGATCCAGGGGACGGCGGCGAGCGTGACGACGTTGTGGACCAACGTCGGCCGGCCCCACAGCCCCCGCTCCGACGGGTACGGCGGACGCTGCTCCGGCTGGCCGCGCCGCCCTTCCAGGGCCTTGAGCAGGACCGTCTCCTCGCCCAGCATGTAGGCGCCCTGCACGCCGCGGACGGTCATCCGGAGCGCATGTCCCGAGTCCAGCACGTTGTCGCCGAGGTAGCCGGCCTCCCGGGCGGCGGCGACCGCCTGCTCCAGGACGGCGATCGCGTCGGCATACTCGGCCCGGACCGCGATGATCGCCTCATCCGCGCCCACCGCGATCGCCGCGATCGCGAGTCCCTCGACGATCGCGTACGGGCGGGCCAGCATCAGGTGGTGGCTCGTACCCCCGGCCGGGTCGGCCTCGTAGCCGTTCGCGACCGCATACCGTGTCGCGTCCGGCGACGCGGCCACGGCGCGCCACTTCTCGGCCGCCGGGAACCCGGCGCCGCCCCGACCGCGGAGGCCCGACTCGGCGAGCGTCGCGGTGGTGAGCGTGGCGCCCAGGTCGCTGATCGCGCGCGCCAGGCCGGCGAACGCCCCGCCCCGGACCGCCGCGTCGAGGTCGGTTGGATCCGCGGGCAGCGCCTCGCCGAGGAGGGGCCGGGGCCAGGCGGCGGGGGTCGGAAGGACGGTCGTCATCGGGTCAGTGGATCGTCCGGGTGGCCGGGTGCTCGCCGGCCAGCGCCCGCGCCCAGGCGGTCGCGTTCACCGGCGTGACCTCGGGTTGCGGCTCGCCGTCGAGCGCGAGGAGCGGCGCCGCGGCGCCGGCGACGTGGGTGGGCAGCCAGGCCAGGCGGATCCGGCCGTCCGGCGTCACCCGCCCCAGCTCGGTTCGGAGCCCGGCCGCGATCCCGTCCGCCAGCCGGCCGCCGCCCTGCATCAGGCAGGCCGTGCAGCGACACACGGCGACCTGCTCGACGGCCTTCTCGAACCGGAAGTTGCGGTAGTAGGTCGCGGTCCCATAGATCATCGCGTACCACGCACCGGTGGTGAAGCTGACCTGCTTGAGGGCCGCAACGGGCAGGTGGCCGAACTCGGCCTGGATCGCCTCCAGGATGGAAAGCATCCGGTGCGGGTCGTAGTCGTGATCCTCCAGGATCCGGTTCACGGCGGCGACGTCGACCGGCTCGAACTGGGCGTAGGTCGGGTCCGGCACCTCGCGCCCGGAGCGCCGCAGGGCCGCCTCCTCGCGCCGCTCGCCGTACGTCTCCGACGCGCCCCAGTGAACCGCGTAGCGGCCCTTCGTGTCGTGGCCGCCCATGTCGATGCACTCGATGGGGCAGGCCTGGGCGCACTGGAAGCAGGTCTCGCACTTGAGCGTGCCGTGCTCGTCGTACAAGAGCTGCAGCCGGCCGCGGTACTTCACCGCGATGTCGGGCGGCACCTCCGGGTAGCGGATCGTGACCTTCGGCGCGAAGAACTTCCGGAAGGTCAGCGCCATCCCCTTGAGGATCCCCATCCCGGGCACGAAGCTCATCCGGCCGTCCTCACCGGTTCGCCAGGATCGAGACGGCGGTCGCCGTCACGAAGATGTTGAGGAGCGAGGCCGGCAGGAGCCACTTCCAGGCGAAGCTCATCAGCTGGTCCACCCGGACGCGCGGCAGCGTCCCGCGCATCTGGACGAAGATGAACACGAAGACGAACGTCTTGAGCATCATCCAGACCAGCCCGGAGACCCACGCGGCGCTGACGAACGCCCAACCGAAGAACGCGGCGACGATCAGCAGGTTGAACAGGACGAAGCCGGTCACGAGCGCCCGGAGCGTGCTGATGCGGCTGGACAGCAGCCAGAACGGCAGCCCCAGGATGATCGTGCCCACGACCGGCGCCAGGGCGATCAGGAAGATCAGGCCCAGGCCCAGCCCCCCCGGGTCGAGGCTCACGGTCACCGGGAACGGCCAGTCGAACGGGGCGTTCCAGCCGCCGAAGAAGAGGACGGCGCTGAGCGCCGAGACCACGAAGACGTTGACGTACTCGGCGAAGAAGAAGAACCCGAAGCGCATCCCGGAGTACTCGGTGGCGAAGCCGGCCACGAGCTCCTGGTCCGCCTCGGTCATGTCCAGCGGCGTCCGGTTCGCCTCGGCGGTCGCGGCGATGAAGAAGATGATGAAGCCGAGGGGCTGCTTCCAGATGTTCCAGTCGAACAGCGAGCCGGCCTGCTGGTGGACGATCGAGTTCAGGCTCATCGTCCCGGCCAGGATGATGATCCCGACCACCGAGAGCGTCAGCGGGAGCTCGTAGCTGATCGCCTGGGCAGCGGCGCGCAGGGCGCCGAGCAGGCTGTACTTGTTGAAGCTGGCCCAGCCGGCCATCATCAGCCCCACCACGCTCATCCCGCCGATCGCGAAGAAGTAGAGCAGGGCGAGGTTGAAGTCCTGGCCGTAGAGCCCCGGCGCGAACGGGATCACCAGCAGGGTCAGCGGGATCGACGCGAAGACGACGATCGGCGCCAGGGTGAAGATCGGGACGTCCACGCCCAGCGGCGTGAAGTCCTCCTTGGAGAGCACCTTCAGGCCGTGGACCACTGACATCAGCGCCCCGAACGGCCCGACGCGGTCCGGCCCCACCCGCAGGTTGATCGCGGCGATCACCTTCAGCTCCATGTAGATGATCAGGAACGCGATCGGGATGGTGATCACGATGAGCGCGGTTGCGGCCAGCACGAAGCGGCCCAGGGGCAGGTTCGCGTTGATGAAGTCCAGCAGCGGCCCCAGCAGCAGCGCGGCCGCCACGGTCAGGACCGCGCCGACCACCAGCAGGACCGGCACGAGCACCAGGATCGCCCGGGAGCCCAGCGAGAGGCGGTTCCAGTACGCGCTCACCACGCCCGGGCCCTCACTTGTCCACGCCGCCCATGACCGGGTCCAGCGACGCCATGATCGCCATCGTGTCCGCGATCAGGTTGCCCGGCATGAGGAGCCCCACCAGCTGGAGATGCAGGAAGCTGGGGTCGTGGATCCGCAGGCGGAACGGCTGGTCCGTCCCGTCGCTCATGGCATAGCAGGAGTACTGCCCGCGGGGCCCTTCCACGGCGCTGTAGGCGCGGCCCGGGCGCGGGCGAAGGAGGCGCGGCAGGCGCGCCATGATGGGCCCGTCCGGCATCTGGTGCAGGCACTGGTCGATGATCCGAAGGCTCTGGCGGACCTCGTCCATGCGGAGCAGGTAGCGCGCCAGGGAGTCGCCCTCGTTGCGGGTCGGGATGTCGAACTCCAGCTCCGGGTAGACGCTGTACGGGTGCGCGCGGCGGATGTCGAACGGAACGCCGGAGGCTCGCAGGTTCGGGCCCGTGGTGCACATGCGGAGCGCGGTCTCGCGATCCAGGACACCAAGGCCGCGAGCGCGCCGGACGAAGATCTCGTTCTCGTTGAGCAGGCCCATGCCGGCTTCCAGCTGGGCGCCCGCCCGGCCCATCCAGTCGCCCAGGCGGCTCATGAACTCGTGGTTCAGGTCGCCGTTCACGCCGCCGATTCGGAAGTAGTTGAAGAGGAGCTTGGCCCCGGTGACCGCGGCGAGCATCTCCATGATCTCGTCGCGCTCGGCGAAGCTCCACAGGATGGGCGTGATCCCGCCCAGGTCCAGGGCGTACCAGCCCAGGAAGAGCATGTGGCTGGCGATCCGGTTGAGCTCGCCGGTCAGCACCCGGATGTACTCGGCCCGCCTCGGGACCTGCACGTCCAGCAGCTTCTCGAAGGACATCACGGGGCTCCACTCGCAGAAGAGGGAGCTGATGTACTCGAGCGGGTCGAGCTGGCTGATGATGTGGTGGAAGTCGGAGTTCTCGGCGATCTTCTCGACGCCGCGGTGGAGATAGCCCAGCACGGGGTCGAGGTCCACCACCTGCTCGCCGGAGATCTTGAGGACCACCCGCAGGACGCCGTGGGTGGACGGGTGCTGGGGCCCCATGTTCAGGAGCATCTCGCCGTCCCCGAGGGTGTAGAACTCCTGCTGCCGCTCGGTCCGGGCCATCGGGATCGGCTCGAAGATCCCCGCATGCTCCAGCGCGATCGTGAGGGCCGGGTCGTCCAGGCTGGGGCGGGTCGGAGTGGTCATCGGCGGCTTCTTGGCTACCTGGCCGTGGCGGTGCGCCGGACGGTGGCCGCGGCGGCGTCGGCGGGCGTGGCGGCATCCTCCATCGGGCGCACGCCGCCGCCCGGGGATCGCGAGGCGTCGTCGGGGAGGTGGAAGTCCTTGCGCAGCGGGAAGCTCACGAAGTCGTCGGGCAGGTAGATCCGGCGCAGGTCGCGGTTGCCCTCGAAGACGAGGCCGAACATGTCGTACGCCTCGCGCTCCATCCACTCCGCGCCCTTCCACAGGAAGGTGATCGACGGGATGCGAGGCTGATCGCGCGGGATCCCGTCGGCGATGACGCGGAGCCAGTCCGGCGTGACCACGCTCCAGAGGTGATAGACGACCTGGAAGTCGGTCCCGGTGTCCACGCCGGCGAGGTCGCCCAGGTATTCGAACCCGAGGGCCGGATCGTCGTGGAGCGTCCGCACGACGGCCGGGACGTCGCCGGGGCGGATCCGCATCTCGGTCTCGTCGTGGCGCTGGCGCACGGGGCCGGTCAGGAGATCCCCGAACGTCCGCTCGATGAGGGCGCGGAAGGCACGGTCCATCGGTCAGACCTGGTCCGGAACGGTCGGGCCGATCGCGCGCTCCGCCCAGTGGCCGCGGCGCTCCTTGACCAGCTGCTGGAGCTTCATCATCCCGTAGATCAGGCCCTCCGGGCGGGGCGGGCAGCCGGGGACGTACACGTCCACCGGGAGGACCCGGTCGATCCCCTGGACGGTGCTGTAGCTCCGCTTGTAGCGCCCACCCGAGCAGGTGCAGTCGCCCATCGCGACGCACCACTTGGGCTCCGGCATCTCCGCCCAGAGGCGGACGAGCGGCTCGGCCATCTTCGTGGTGAGCGTGCCGGCAACGATCAGCACGTCCGCCTGGCGGGGCGAGGCGCGGAACGGGAACATCCCCCAGCGGTCGATGTCGTGGCGGCTGGTGGCGGTGGACATCATCTCGATCGCGCAGCAGGCCAGGCCCGAGAGGAGCGGCCACAGGCTGTTCATCCGGATCAGGTCCAGGACGTAGTCCGCCTTGGTCGGCACGATGTCCAGCGCGCCCCAGCGCGCATCGTCGCGGCGGCCCTCGCCCGACTCGTCGTACCTCCGCATCTCGAGGCGGGGATCGTCCCGGAGCTCGCCCCCGCCGTAGCCGAGCGGATCCTCCGGACGCCAGAGCGCGTTCGGGACGACGATCGCTTCGACCAGGGCATCGTCCGCGGACGTCGCCGGGACCGGGAGATCGGCGTTCTGCGCGCTCCGCCCCGTCAGCGCCACGTCAGCACGCCCTTTCGCCACGCATAGGCGAGGCCCAGCAGCAGGATCCCGACGAACAGGAACATCGAGCTGAGGAGACCCGGGATCGGGTCGCGGATCACGAGGGCCCACAGGAAGATGAAGATCACCTCGATGTCGAAGGCGACGAAGAGGAGCGCGTACAGGTAGTACGAGACGCCGAAGCGGCCGTGCGTGTCGCCGTAGGTGTCGATGCCGCTCTCGTACGGGAGGCCCTTGCCCCGGCTGCCGCGCGTGCGGTGGCTGATCAGCCACGACAGCCCGATCGTGAGGAAGACGAAGGAGACCCCCGCGAAGCCGAACCCGACGACGTACCAGATCCCTTCCATCGCACCTTTCTATCGCCGGGCAGAGCAACCGGCGTCTCTGCGGGGAGATGCCGGCCGGTCCGCGACGACCCGGTTGGGCCGCGGGTGAAACGGGCGCACGCGTCGTGACCTGACGGTCCGGGCGCGCCATCGCATCCTAGCAGGAGCGTTCCGGGCACGTGGTCACCCGCTCCCTTGTCGCGTGCCTCAGGTCCCGGTGCGCCAGGCGAGGCCCCGAAGCGGCGGCACGCCGAACATGCCCCGTCCGGCGATGACCACACGGAACCCGCCAAGGTGGCGGGGATCGAGGAGCCGCATCACGGCGCTGCGCAGGAGCAGCGCGGATGCCAGGTCGGGCACGCGACCCCGCTCCCGCTCGAGCAGATCCTCCAGCCCGCACCCGGCCAGGAGCTCGGCCTGGGTCGTGTCGCCCAGGACGTCGAAGCCGGCCTGGCCGAGCAGCCGTGCCAGCGTCGTCGTGTCGACGTGGGCGGTGAGGTCGCGCTCGCCGATGTCGCGGTACGGGGCGCCGGGCGAGCCGTCGGCGACGTGCCCGCGGTACGTCATCAGGGTGCCGGCGCGGCGTCGCGGGCCGTAGAGCTCGCGCGCCCCTGCCCCGTAGTCGATGACCATGACGATCCCGGCCGCGAGCGTGGTGGATGCCTCGGCGACCCAGCCGTCCAGCGCGAGGCACAGCTCCGCCCGCTGTCCCTCCGCCAGGCTGACGCCGTCCGCGGCGAGCGCGTCGAGCCGGGTCGCGATGGCCGGGGTGGACGGCGGCAGGAGGTGCTCCTCGAACGCGCCGTTCGCCGCGACGCCGACGTGGACCTCCCGTGGCAGCCCGTCGCGGATCTCCACCGCATGGACGGGGAGCGCGTCCAGGAACTCGTTCGCCACGACGGCGCCGACGACCGGGGC
>JARLHH010000151.1 GCA_031292335.1 Candidatus Limnocylindrales bacterium
CCCACCAGGATGGTGGTCGGGGCGGTGGGATTCGAACCCACGACCTCGTGCTCCCAAAGCACGTGCGCTACCGCTGCGCTACACCCCGACGAATTCATGCTCGCGAACCGCATCTGCTTCGCGAGCGACGCGCTCAAGACTAGCCTACAGCGCTCCGACGGCCTCACGCTGCCTCGCGGGTCGTCTGCGAGTTGGTACGGCTCACCCACCAGCGACGGGCAGGCCTCCGCGAGACGGCCCCACCAGCATGAGCGCGCCCGCCGAGGCCAGGCCCAGGGCGACCGTGCCGAGCATCGCCGCCTGCAGGCCGACGGTCACGGACAGGAAACCCATGAGGGTCGGGAACCCGATTGTCCCAACCACGGCCGCCGTGGTGAGGTACCCGCCGACCGCCGCGGACCGATCCGGGTAGCGGTCGCCGCCGACGACCATGATCATGGGGGCAACAGGCCCCGCAGCCAGCCCGGCCAGCGCGAACAGGCCGATCGACACCTGGGCCGATGGGACGAGGATCGCGCCCGCAAGTGCGACCGACATGGCCGCGGCCGCGCCGGTCGCGAATCGGACGTGGTCGAACCGATCGGCCACGCGAGCCGACCCGAGGCGACCGACGGCCATCCCCGCCCAGTAGAGGGCAAGGGCCGTCGTGGCGAGGCTCAGCGGGGCGGGCTCGAGAAAGCGGACCAGCCAGTCGGTGACGCCCACCTCGGAGGCGATGTAGCAGGCGATCGCCACGCAGACGAGGCCCAGTGACCAGGGGATGCGAAAGCGCCCCGATTCAGGCCCTCCTGGCCCGGGCGCGCGAACGGAGTCATCGCTGCCGCGTCGCCCATCGGGCATCTCGACCACGAGCAGGAGTGCCCCCAGCCCGAACACGACCAAGCCCGTGGCGGCCAGGACGCCCTGCCAGGAAAGGCCGGCTCCGACCAACAGGCCGATGACGAGAGGTGCGGAAAGCGCGCCCAGGCTGAAGCAGAGATGGAGGAGGTTGAGAGCTCGAGCCCGACTGGACCTGAACGCGTCGAGGAAGAGCCCGTTCGCCCCGCCGTCGAGCGCCCCGACCCCCACCCCGGCCGGGACGGCAGCGAGGAGATAGACCTCCCAGGACGGGGCGACCGCGAGCGCGACCAAACCTGCGGCGAGCAGCCCCGCGGCGACGACCAGCACTGGTCGGCGCCCGATCCTCTCCGTGACTCGGCCGCCACTGAATGAACCAGCCGCGTATGTCAGGCCGAACACGAGGTAGTAGACACCGAACTCGGCGTCCGACCGATGGTGCGTCGCCTCGATCGACCGGATCAGCGCTGGAACGAGCAGCCCGCACCACCCGACCAGCAGGTAGGCGAAGCCGCCGAGGATCCCAGTTGCCGACGGCCATGAACGGGCGGAAGCAGCCATCCATCGGATTATCGATCCGCCGCCCGACCCCCAAGGCATTGCCCACGCGTGGGCCGCTGGGTCGGTGGACTAGCCTGCACCGCTCGCCCGACGGAACCGCCGCCGGCCCGCGGTCGCTACTGCAGCAAGACCGGGATGGCCTCGAGCGGGACCGGGCTGGCGGCCAGAACGACCTCCGCGGCGGCCCGGACCTTCGACGCGATCGACGCGACGTACGCGCGGGCCACCGGCTTCTTGTGCTCCGCGACGTTCGTGTCGCGCAGCAGCAGCCAGCCGCCGACGACCGAGATCGCCATCTCGACCAGGTCGACTGCGTAGTAGTCCACGCGGTCGCGCTCGGGCACCGCCTTGAGCCCGCCCACGGCCTGGTCGAGGAGGCCGGTCAGCTCGACGAGGAGCGCCCGCTCGGCCGCCATGTCGGCCGGGTACTCGGCTGCCTGCCACTCGACCAGGAGCGGATCGAGCGACCGGTTGAGGACCTTGCCGATCGCCGCGACCACCTGGAGCTGGCTGGTGCCCTCGTAGATGTTCGTGATGCGGACGTCCCGGAAGAGGCGCTCGATGTTGAACTCGTGCATGTAGCCCACGCCGCCGTGCACCTGCATCGCCTGGTAGCAGACCCGGTTGCCCATCTCCGTGGCGCAGTACTTCACCATCGGGGTCAGGGTCTCGGACAGGGCCTGGGCCAGCTTGTGACGGGCGCGCAGCGCCGGGTCGGCGTCCGGGCCGCCCTCGGCCAGCGCGCTCTCGTGGACCTTCCAGAGGTCCACCCAGCGCCCCGTCTCGGCCAGGAGCGCCCGCGTGGCCTCCAGGTCGACCTTCATCGAGAGCAGCAGCCGGCCGACGGCCGGCAGGGACCGGATCGACCTGCCGAACTGGACGCGCTCGCGCGAGTACTTGTCGGCCTCCCGGTAGGCGGCCTCCGCGATGCCGAGCGCCTGGGCGGCCACGGCCAGGCGGGCCCCGTTCATCAGGTTCATGGCGTACCGCATGAGCCCGAAGCGGCGCTTGCCGACCAGGATGGCCGGGGTGTTCGTGTACTGGATCTCGCACGTCGGCGACGCGTGGATCCCCATCTTGTTCTCGATGCGCCGGATCTTGACCGTGTCGTCGCGCTCGACCAGGAACATCGAGAGCCCGCGGGCGTCCGTGGAGCCTTCCTCGCTGCGGGCCAGGACCAGCGACACGTCGGCCAGCCCGTTCGTGATGAAGTGCTTCACGCCGTTGAGGTGCCACTGGCCGGTGGCCTCGTCGAGCGTGGCCCGCGTCGCGACCGCGCCCAGGTCCGAGCCGGCCTCCGCCTCGGTCAGGACCATCGCCCCCGAGACCTCGCCGCGCGAGAAGCGGGGCAGGACACGCGCCTTGGTCTCCGGATCGCCGTGCTCCTCCAGCAGGGAGGCGATCTCCTGGAGGCCGTACACCGTCATCAGGCCGCTCTCCGCGCGGGCCACCATCTCGACCATCATCTGGTACACGGATTCGGGCAGGTTCAGGCCGCCGTACTCGCGTGACAGCATCGCCCCGAAGAGCTCCGCCTGGCGCAGGGCCGCGATCGCGTCAAGGGTGGCCGCGGCGTAGGTCACCTGGCCGTCCTCGAAGTGGGCGCCCTCCTCGTCCGCCTCGGCGGCCCGGGGCGCGACGCGCTCGCCGCAGATCTCGCCGAGAACCTCGAGCACGATGCGGTAGTTGTCGACCGCGTCGGCGTAGTTGCGCGGGGCGGTGGGATAGGTCTCCCACTCGGAGAAGCCCTTCTCCTTGCGCTCGAGCACCTCGGCCAGGTCGAGATGCTCCAGGCGGAACTGCAGGTCCGGGTTGTCGAGGAAGAAGTTCTCGCTCATTCGGCTGCTCGCTGGTCCATGGAGCGCTCGCGCAGCGCCTCGATGATCATCGGCACCACCTCGGCGGCGTCCCCCACGATGCGGTAGTGGGCGACCTGGAACATCGGCGCGTTGGGGTCGGTGTTGATGGCGATGATCTTGGACGACTGGTCCATCCCGGCCCGGTGCTGGATCGCGCCCGAGATGCCCGCGGCGATGTAGAGGCGTGGCCGGACCGTGGTGCCGGTCTGGCCCACCTGGAACTCGCGCCCGATCAGGCCCGCGTCCACCGCCGCGCGCGAGGCGCCGACCTCTCCGCCGAGCAGGTTGGCCAGGTCCCGCAACAGGGCGAACTCCTCGGCGCTGGTGATGCCCGCGCCGCCGGAGACGATCACCGGCGCATCCTTGAGCTTGACGGTGGCGTGGCGAACCTGCCGGCTCAGGACCTCCAGGGCGAAGTCGCCCGGCTCGAACTCGGGCGTGACCGCCTCCACGACCCCGGTCCGGCTGGCGTCGGCGGCCGGCATGCGCATGACCCCCTCGCGAACCGTCGCCATCTGGGGCCGCGTGGTCGGGTTGACGATCGTGGCGACCAGGTTTCCGCCGAATGCCGGCCGGATCTGGTAGAGCAGGTTCCTGAAGGTCGCGTCCTGGCGCCTGAGGTAGTAGTCGCCGATCTGCAGGTCGGTGCAGTCGGCGGTCAGGCCGCAGCGCAGGGCGCTCGCCACGCGCGGCGCGAAGTCCCGGCCGTTGGGCGTGCCGCCGACGAGGAAGATCTCCGGCCGGCGCCGGCGCGCCTCGGTGATCGCCACGCGCGCGTACGGAAGCGTCCGGTAGTACGCCAGCTCGGGATGGTCGGCCAGCAGGACGCGGTCGGCACCGTGGCGGATGACGTCCCGCGCCATCTCTTCCACGCCGTGCCCGCACAGGAGGCCCACCACCTCGTAGCCGAGCTGGCCGGCCAGGTCGCGGGCCTTGCCGGTGAGCTCCAGGCTCACGTCGGCGACCTGGCCGTCGGTGTGCTCGATGAAGACCCAGATGCTCTGCTGTTCGGTCATGGCCGCCTACCCGACGATGTACTCGTGGACCAGCTCCGCCACCATCGCCGCGATCGCCTCCGGCGTGGGCGGGACCGTCTTGCTCTCGGTGCTCTCGAGGACCACGAAGTTGATCTTGTGGACCTGGGTGGGTGAGCCGGCGAGGCCGATCGCTTCGGCGCTGGCCCCGATGTCGTCGGCGGTCCAGACCGGGATCCGCAGGCCGTGGGCGTCGAGGTGGGCCTCCAGCGCCGCGTCGGTCTCGAACTCGGGCCACTTCGCTCGGAGCGCCGCGTACTCGCCCGGGGTCGCGGCCAGCTTGCCCGCGATCTGCCGGCGGACCGAGGGCGGGCGGGGCGTGTTGGCCGAGCCCACCACGGTCAACAGGCACGGCATCTCGCAGCGCACGATCTCGGTGCCGGAGTCGAGGGCGCGCTGCGCGGTGATCCGGCCGTCGGCGATCTCCAGGACGGCCTCCGCGTAGGTGATCTGCGGGATGCCCAGCTTCTCGGCCGTCTGCGGGCCGACCTGCGCGGTGTCGCCGTCGATCGCCTGGCGCCCGGCGAGGACCAGGTCGTAGCGGCCGATCTTCTCGATCGCCTTCTGGAGGACCAGGGAGGTGGCCAGCGTGTCGGCTCCGGCGAACCTGCGATCGGTGAGCAGGATCACCCTGTCCGCCCCGCGCCAGAGCGCCTCACGCAGGATGCCGGCCGCCTTGGGCGGGCCCATCGTGATCACGGTTACCGTCCCGCCGTGGCGCTCCCTGATCTGGACCGCCATCTCGAGGGCGTTCAGGTCCTCCGGGTTGAAGATGGCCGACAGCGCGTTGCGGTTCATCGTGCCGTCTTTGGTCATCGCGTCGCCGGTGATGTTGTGGGTGTCGGGCACCTGCTTGGCGAGGACCACGCTGTCGATCGGCCTGGAGTCGGTCATCCACGTCTCCGGAGATTGCCGGCGGCGCCGGCGGCTGGCTTGTCGATATTCCCGGGATGCGGTGTCACCCAGATGGCTTCGACGGGTCGGGGTGTCCTCCGCGCTCCGCTGAAGGATAGCGGTGGGTCGCGCGGGTCGTTCGCCTGGCCGGCGGCGAGAGGTGGACCCGGGCCCCGGCCCGGAATCGCGATGCGGCAGACCGGTATCGCGGGGTGCGGGAGACTGGTACTGGAGAACGCGGCAGAGTGGTAATGTCGGGCCGTGATCGACTACCGTCCGCGTCTCGTTGACCGCCTCCTGGACGAGCTGCTGGCCGAGCTGCCCGCGCTGTTCGTCACCGGGCCGCGAGCAACCGGCAAGACCACGACCGCGGCGCGGCGGGCCCGAACCATCGTGCACCTTGACCGCGAGGCGGAGGCCATCGCCTTCCGGGCCGACCCCGACGCGGCCATGCGCGGCCTCCCGGAGCCGATCCTGCTGGACGAGTGGCAGGCGGTGCCTGGCGTTCTGGGCGCGGTGAAGCGCGCAGTGGACACGCGACCCGAACCGGGCCGGTACCTCGTGACGGGATCGGTTCGAAGCGACGTCGAGGGGGAGCTGTGGCCGGGGACCGGTCGCCTGACCCGGATCCCGATGTTCGGCATGACCATCCGGGAGCAGCTGGGCCTTGGCTCGTTCGTCCCGTTCTTCGACCGGGTGGCAGCCGGCGAGGACCTTGCCCCGACCATCGACACGCCGGACCTCCGCGGGTATGTCGACCTCCTGCTGCGGAGCGGATTCCCCGAGCTGGCTCTGCGCCTGGCGGAGTCGCCGCGCCGCCGCTGGCTCGACAGCTACGTGGAGCAGCTGCTCACGCGTGACGCCGAGCAGGTCGATAGCGGAAGGGACCCCGGGCGCCTTCGCCGCTATCTCGAAGCGCTGGCGCTCAACACGGCCGGGATCGTGGATGACCGCACGCTCTTCGAAGCCGCGGGCATCAACCGGAAGACGGCGCTCGCCTACGAGCGGCTGCTCGTCAACCTGCTGGTCGTTGAGGCGATCCCCGCCTGGACCTCGAACCGCCTCAAGCGGCTGGTCCTGTCGCCCAAGCGGTATGTGGTCGAGCCAGCGCTGGTCGGCGCCGTGCTCGGCATCGATGTCGACCTCGTACTTCGGAACGGTGACCTGCTCGGACGGCTGCTCGATACGTTCGTTGCCGCGCAGCTCCGAGCCGAGCTCGCGAGCGCGTCCTCTCGGCCGCGCCTCTACCACGTACGCCAGCAGCAGGGCCGGTTCGAGGTGGACCTCCTCGCCGAGCTGGGAGTCGGTCGCCTGATCGGGATCGAGGTCAAGGCCGATGCGGCCCCGACCGCCGACAGCGCGCGACGCCTCGCCGCGCTCCGGGATCGATACCCGGACACCTTCATCGCCGGGATCGTGCTCCACACGGGGCCGCGGGCCTATCGCCTGGGCGATCGGCTGGCGGCTGCCCCCATCTCGACCCTCTGGAGCTGACGTTCGCCCAGCGCGGCTGGACGGTCGAGCAGCCCAACCTCCACGCGATCGGCGCGGCCTTCGCTGCCGGCCTGGCGGCCCCGCAGGGCTGCCGCCGTGGATCCGGATACCGGCCCGACGATCTCCCCCGGGACGCCGCCCGTCAGAACCCTTCGCGCGCCAGGATCAGGGCCATCCGACGCGCGGCACGGGCGCGGTGGGAGACGGCCTGCTTGCGTTCCGGGGGCCACTGCGCGACCGTCGCGCCGCCGGGCGGCTCCACCAGGGGCTCGAAGATCGGGTCGTAGCCGAAGCCGTTGGAGCCGCGCGGCGCGAGGGCGATCCGGCCGGAGAACGTCCCGCGCGTGAGTCGGACCGCGATCCCGCCGCGCGGACCTGACCGCTCCGGGAGCGCGAGGGCCAGCGCGCACCGGTAGCGCGCGCCGCGCTCTGCCGGGGGGAGGCCTGCCAGCGCCGCGAGGAGCTTGGCGTTGTTGTCCTGGTCCGTGGCATCCTCGCCCGCGTAGCGGCGCGTTCGGACGCCGGGCAGGCCGCCCAGGGCATCGACCTCCAGCCCCGAGTCGTCGGCCAGCGTCGGGAGGCCCGAGCGGCGGGCATAGAAGCGCGCCTTGAGCGCCGCGTTCGCCGCGAACGTGGTCCCGGTCTCGTCCGCCTCGTCGAGGATCCCGGCCTCGTCCAACGAGATCAGCTGCGCGTTCGCCGGTCGGAGCAGGTCGCGCAGCTCGCCGAGCTTGTGGCGGGACCGGGTTGCGACGAGCAGGCCAGAGCGGGAGCCGGCAATGCGGCGGGCAGCTCCGCCCGGTGCTGTCGGGCGGGGGCGGGTCACCGGGCGAGGTGCGGTCGCGTCATCACCGCTTCACGGTGGCGAGCACGGCCGCCTGCGCCTCGAAGAGCCGGTCGAGCCCGACGTGGGCCAGGTCGAGCAGGCCGTCGAGCTCCTCGCGCGAGAAGGCGCGCCCCTCGGCGGTGCCCTGCAGCTCGACGTATCGTCCGCCGTCGGTGGCGACCACGTTGAAGTCGACCTGCGCCACGTGGTCCTCGGCGTAATCGAGGTCCAGGAGGTTCACCCCGTTCACCGTCCCGACGCTCACGGCGGCGACCTTCCCGATGAGGAGGCGTTCCATCCCGTAGGTCAGGAGGGCCGCCGCGAGCGCGACGTACCCGCCGGTGATGCTGGCCGTTCGGGTGCCGCCGTCCGCCTGGAGCACGTCGCAGTCGACGGTGATCGTCCGCTCCCCGAGCCGTGACAGGTCCACGACCCCGCGGAGCGATCGCCCGATCAGGCGCTGGATCTCGTGCGTCCGCCCACCGACGCGCCCGGTCGTCGACTCCCGCTGGGTCCGCTCCGCGGTCGCCCGGGGCAGCATCGCGTACTCCGCCGTGACCCAGCCGGTGCCCTTCCCGCGCAGGTGGGGCGGGACCCGATCCTCGATCGTCGCGGCGCAGAGAACCTCGGTGTCGCCGACCCGGATCCGGCAGGACCCCTCGGCCCACTTCAGCGGCCCGAGGGTGAAGCTCACGGCGCGCAGCTCATCGGGCCGCCGCCCGGACGGGCGCACGACCGGCGC
>JARLHH010000152.1 GCA_031292335.1 Candidatus Limnocylindrales bacterium
GCCGGCCGGAGAGCCCCCGGAGCGGACAGGGATCGGCTGGGAGGTCTACCCGGCCGGCCTTGGGGAGGTGCTGGACTTCGTCGTCTCGCGGACCGCAGGCCTGCCGCTTTACATCACCGAGAACGGCGCGGCCTACCCGGACGGTTCCGACCCGACACGCGACCCGACACGCGTCAACTTCCTGCGCCGCCACCTGGCAGTGGCGCACCAGGCGCTCGAACGCGGCGTGCCGCTGCGCGGGTATTTCGTGTGGTCCCTGCTCGACAACTTCGAATGGGCGCAGGGCTACGGCCCTCGGTTCGGGATCACCCACGTGAACTACGAGTCCCAGGAGCGGCTCGTCCGCGACAGCGGCAGGTTCATGGGCGCTGTCGCGAGCTCGGGGCAGCTCC
Source organism: Candidatus Limnocylindrales bacterium (assembly GCA_031292335.1). Taxonomy (GTDB): domain Bacteria; phylum Chloroflexota; class Limnocylindria; order Limnocylindrales; family CSP1-4; genus CTSoil-043. The sequence continues at coordinate 393 of JARLHH010000152.1, forward strand.
CGATCGACGACGAGGCGTCAGCCGGCAGCCCGCCGGCCTGAGGGGCGATCGGGCGCGATCGCGGTCGAGCACACGCACGCGAGAAGGGAACGCCGATGACCACGTCGCAGCCGACACCGGATCCCGCTCCGACGCCGGACCGCACGCCTTCGATCCCGTGGGAGGACCGGCCGCCCGGCTCGACGGACGTGCTCTGGCGTTCGTCCCGCAACCCGATCATCGGCCGCCACGACCTCCCCCGCTCGAACAGCATCTTCAACTCGGCCGTCGTCCCGTTCCGCGACGGCTATGCGGGCGTCTTCCGCGTCGACGACACCACCCGCGAGATGAACCTCCATGCCGGGCGAAGCACGGACGGGGTGAGCTGGACGATCGCGGAGGAGACGATCGCGTTCGAGCCGGCCGACGGCCGGATCCCGGAGATCTCCGCCCGGTTCGAGCATGCCTACGACCCGCGCGTCACCTGGCTGGAGGATCGCTTCTACGTCACGTGGTGCAACGGCTACCACGGACCCACGATCGGCGTGGGGTACACGCACGACTTCGAGACGTTCTTCCAGCTGGACAACGCGTTCCTGCCCTTCAACCGCAACGGCGTCCTGTTCCCGCGCCGGATCGGTGGCGCGTACGCGATGCTCAGCCGGCCGAGCGACAACGGGCACACCCCGTTCGGGGACATCTTCCTCTCGGAGAGCCCGGACCTGGTCCACTGGGGCCGCCACCGGCACGTCATGGCGCCCATCCCGTGGACCTGGGAGTCCACCAAGATCGGCGCGGGGCCGACACCGATCGAGACGCCGGAGGGCTGGCTCCTGATCTATCACGGCGTCCTGACTTCCTGCAACGGCTACGTCTACTCGATGGGGGCCGCCCTTCTCGATCTGGACCAGCCCTGGAAGGTGATCGCCCGCAGCCGCGACTACCTCCTCTCGCCGCAGGTCCCCTACGAGCAGGTGGGCGACGTGCCGAACGTCGCGTTCCCCTGCGCCGCCCTTGTTGACGAGCAGCGCGACCGGCTGACGATCTACTACGGAGGCGCCGACACCGTCGTGTGCATGGCCCACGGATCCCTGTCCGGGGTCATCGCGTTCGTGCGGTCGCGGTCCTGACCGACGCGTCCCAGAGAGGATCCCCATGCGCTACGGACATTTCGACGACGTCCGACGCGAGTACGTCATCACCCGTCCCGACACACCCCTCCCGTGGATCAACTACCTCGGCAGCGAGGAGTACTTCGGGATCATCTCGAACACCGCGGGCGGGTACTCCTTCTTCCGCGACGCCCGGCTCCGCCGCCTGACGCGCTACCGCTACAACAACGCGCCGCTCGACGTGGGCGGGCGGTATCTCTACGTCCGCGACGACGCGTCCGGCGACTACTGGAGCCCCAGCTGGCAGCCCACGCAGCGCGAGCTGGAGCAGTACTCCTGCCGCCACGGCCTGGGCTACACGATCATCTCCTCGCGCTACCACGGCGTCCGTGCCGAGACGCTCTACTTCGTTCCGGGCGGCGAGAACCTCGAGGTGTGGCGGGCCCGCCTGACGAACGAGCGGGCTGAGCCGGCACGCCTGTCGCTCTTCAGCTCCGTCGAGTTCTGCCTCTGGGATGCGCAGGACGATGCCACCAACTTCCAGCGGAACTACTCGGTCGGCGAGGTCGAGGTGGAGGACGGCGTCATCTACCACAAGACCGAGTACCGGGAGCGGCGCGACCACTTCGCGTTCTTCGCCTGCTCCGAGCCGCTCGTCGGGTTCGACACGCAGCGGGACGCCTTCCTGGGGCCCTACCGAAGCTGGGATCGGCCCATCGCGGTCGAACGGGGCGCCTCGTCCAACTCGATCGCCCACGGCTGGCAGCCCTCGGGCTCGCACCATGTCCGCCTCGAGCTCGACCCCGGCGAGACGAAGGACGTCATCTTCCTGCTCGGTTACGCCGAGAACCCGGCGGACGCGAAGTTCGATCCGCCCGGGTCGCAGACCATCGACAAGCGGCTGGTTCGGCCGACCATCGCCCGGTTCCTGCAGCCCGCCGTGGTGGCGGAGGCGTTCCAGGCGCTGGGAACCCGCTGGACCGGGCTGCTCGGGACGTTCCAGGCCACGACGGGGAACGAGCACGTCGACCGGATGGTCAACATCTGGAATGCCTACCAGTGCATGGTCACGTTCAACATGTCGCGCTCGGCGTCGCTGTTCGAGTCGGGCATCGGCCGCGGGATGGGGTTCCGCGACACGACCCAGGACCTGCTCGGCTTCGTCCACCTGGTCCCCGCCCGGGCCCGTGAGCGGCTCCTCGACGTGGCCTCCACGCAGCTGCCGACCGGTGGCGCCTATCACCAGTACCAGCCGCTCACCAAGCGCGGCAACAACGACATCGGCTCGGGGTTCAACGACGATCCGCTCTGGCTCGTGCTTGCGGTGGCGGCCTACCTCAAGGAGACGGGCGACGCGGCCATCCTCGACGAGGCCCTCCCTTTCGACAACCAGCCGGGGACGGAGCGCCCGCTCTACGAGCACCTCCAGCGCTCGATCGCGTACACCCTCGCCCGTCTCGGGCCGCACGGCCTCCCGCTCATCGGCCGGGCCGACTGGAACGACTGCCTGAACCTGAACTGCTTCTCGGAGACGCCCGGCGAGTCGTTCCAGACGACCGAGAACCGGTCCGGCGGCGTCGCCGAGTCGGTCTTTATCGCCGGCCTGTTCGTGCTGGCGACACGCGAGATGGCCGAGATCGCCGCGCTCCGCGCTGACGGGACCGAGTCCGCGCGTTGCCTGTCCGCCGCGGCCGAGATGGGCGGGGCCGTCGCACGGCACGGCTGGGACGGCGCCTGGTTCCGCCGGGCCTACGACTTCTTCGGCCGGCCCGTCGGATCGGCCGGGAACGACGAGGGCCAGATCTTCATCGAGCCGCAGGGGATGTGCGTGCTCGCCGGCCTGGGCCTCGACGACGGGCGGGCCCGGCGGGCGCTCGACTCCGTCCGGGAGCGCCTGGCGACCGTCCACGGGATCGTCGTGCTCCAGCCGCCGTTCACCCGCTACTACCCGCACCTCGGCGAGATCTCCACCTATCCGGGCGGGTACAAGGAGAACGCCAGCATCTTCTGCCATACGAACCCCTGGGTGATGATCGCCGAGACGAGGGTCGGCAACGGGGATGGGGCCCTGGACTACTACCTCAGGATCAACCCCTCGGCCCGGGAGGACCGCTCGGAGGTGCATCGCGGGGAGCCGTACGTGTACGCCCAGATGATCGCCGGGGAGGACGCGGCGACCCCCGGCGA
>JARLHH010000153.1 GCA_031292335.1 Candidatus Limnocylindrales bacterium
CCCGCGACCGAACTGACTGCGATCAGCCCTAACAGCCACAGAGCGATGTGAGCACGCGGCTACTTCCTCAGGGGCAGGCTCCCTCCTCGCTGCATGTGTCCGGGCGACTGAGGCCGTCTCCCGAGAGTCTGCTATTTATCGACTCACTGGCCTAGTGCCATATGACCCGCCCCGATGCCGAGCGTTAAGAGGGCGCCAGCGAGCGGCTATTCCCGGTCGCCGGGCCCTGTTGCGTGGGACGCCTGGGCAGGCGAGCAGGATCGTGACCTTGTCGCCCCCCGCCTCATTTGCGTTCCCTCGCAACGAGCCAACGCCCGCCCTGGATAGACTTCAACCCATGAATGAGATCAAGATTGGCGCACTCTGCTGGAACCAGTACACGGAATGGGCGGCCTTGCTCGAGGCGGGCATCCGGGCCGACCGACTCGGCTACGACACGCTGTGGACGTGGGACCACCTCTACCCGATCGTCGGCGACCCGCACGGGCGCAACTACGAGGGCTGGCTGACGATCACGGCCTGGGCGGCGCGGACGGAGCACGCCCGGATCGGCCTGATGGTCGGCGCGAACCCGTACCGCGAGCCCAGCCTCGTCGCCAAGATGGCCACCACGCTCGACCACATCAGCAACGGGCGCGCGATCCTGGGCATCGGCGCGGCGTGGTTCGAGGGCGAGGCGCACGACTTCGGCTTCGAGTTCGGGTCCGGCGCGCCGGAGCGGCTCCGGTGGCTGCGGCAGGCGCTCCCGATCATGCGGGGCATGCTCGACGGGACCGATCCGTCCGCTCCGGACGGCTCGCGCTACCGCGCCTCCGGGGTGCGCAACGATCCCCTGCCGATCCAGCGCCACCTCCCGATCTGCGTGGGCGGCGGCGGCGAGAAGGTCACCCTGAAGCTTGTCGCCCAGTACGCGGACATGAACAACATCGGGGGCGGCATCGAGGCGGTTCGCCGCAAGGAGGCGATCCTGCTGGAGCACTGCGCGGCGGTTGGGCGCGACCCCGCGGAGATCGAACGCACCACGGGGATCGGCGTGCTCGTCATCCGCGACGATCGGGCCGAGGCAGAACGTCGCTTCCGGGCGGCGTTCGATCGCAACCGGGTCGCCCGGCCCTGGGAGAACCAGCCGGTCGGGACGCCCGAGGATGTCGCCGAGAAGCTGGCGCCGTATGTCGCGCTCGGCTATCGCCACCTGATCGCCGGCTTCCCGGCCGACTACGACGAGGAGTCGATGACCCGCTTCGTCACCGAGGTGAAGCCGCTTCTCGAGAAGATGGCCTGAGCGCAGCGATCAGCGCGGACGTTTCGCCAACTCCACGGCCACGCGAACGCTGCCAGGTAAGTCGCGGATAAGCCGCCCTCGCTAGTCTCCCCGTCAACGCCCGGTGCGCCGGTTGTGCCCCCAGCGCACCGGGCGCTCAGGTCCCGACGGTGCCCCGCCCCCAGGGGTGGAGCACGGTCGGTGGTTTGCCGCCCGCCACGGGCCAGGCCAACCGTTCGTCGCCGCCGCAGTCCCGCCGGGGAGCTGCACGTGGAA
>JARLHH010000154.1 GCA_031292335.1 Candidatus Limnocylindrales bacterium
AAGGCCCGGACGCCGCGCTGGAAGTCGTTCTCCGGCGCCCGCTCGGCGAGGTGGCGCGCGATCTCCCCGTAGCTGGTGCGGGCGCCGGTCGCCGTGACCACGGCCCGGCCCGTGCCGCTCACCACGCTCGTTCCGAAGAAGGCGAGGCCATCGCGATCGTCGGGACCGACCGGCCCGAGCGCGGGGTCGCGCGGGTACTTTGCCGAGGGTGCCGACTCCCCAGTGAGCGACGCCTCGTCGATGTACAGGTGGTCCGCGTCGACGATCCGGACGTCGGCCGGCACGATGTCTCCGGCGCCCAGCAGCACGAGGTCGTCGCGGACGACATCGTGCATGGGGACCTCCTGCCGGGTGCCGTCGCGGACGACGGTCGCGTGCAGCGTCAGGCGGGCCTGCAGGGCGGCCACCGCGGTCTCGGACCGGGCCTCCTGGACGAAGCCCAGCATCGCGCTCAGGGCGACGATCGAAAGGATGATGCCGGCCGTCACCTCGTCTCCCACGACCAGGCTGACCAGGCTGGCGGCGACAAGGATGAGCACGAGCGGGCTCGCGACCTGGGCGACGAGGATCGCGAGGAGCGTCCGGCGGCCGGCGCCGCCGACAGTGTTCGGGCCGTCGAGGCGGAGCCGGTCGGCCGCCTGGGCCGAGGTCAGCCCGGCAGCCAGGTCGGTCGAAGGCGGCAGGGGTGCCGGGGCTGCCGGGGTTGCCGCCGCGGGAGCCGGTTCCGCCTGCGCCACGTCCTTCGCCTCACGATCGGGTTCGGTCGCCGCAGTGTACGCCGGAGGCGAGCGTGGGACCGGCCTGCCCGATGGCACCCGGATCGGCGTCGATCGGCACTCGCGAAGCTCTCGACCACGTGCTAGATCGTGGTGGAAGGAGGCAGCCATGAGCCAGCCAGGCGTGACGCTCAAGCCGCCCGAGAGCCCAGCCCAGCCACCGGAGCGTGCCGAGGAGCCGGACCACCCCTACCTGGTCCTGGGCAGGCCGGTCGAGGATCGGAGCTTCGAGGCCGTCGAGGCGGGGGTCGGGATCGCGGCCGGGATGGCCATCGGCACCGCCGTTGCCGGCCCGATCGGGACCGCGATCGGCGGGCTGCTCGGCGCCGCGGCCGGCCTGGTCGCGGGCGAGGCCGTGGAGCGGGCCGCCGGGCGCGCCGCGACGACGACCGACGCGACCGACGACGCGACCAACGACGACGCGGAGTGGCTTGGCCACGCCTGACGCCTTAAGCGCTCCTCGATAGGCGGTTCTCGCGCCCGGCCGGCGTCCGGGCCCGGGTCTCCGCGGCGGAAGCGCCGGTCGGCCGGCTCCTGCTCAGTCGCGCCCGCGGAGCAGCGAGACCCGGAACGGGCGGAGCTCACCCCGAGCGAAGCCGCCGGCGATCGCCGGATCCTCCTCCATGATCCGCCGGGCCGCCACCTCGTCGGGCGCCTCGAACACGGCGATCCCGGTGTTGGTCCTTCCCAACGTTGGGCCGACGAGGACGATGCATCCTTCCGCGAACAGGCGCTGGAGCCGTTCGAAGTGGACGCCCCAGGCCGCCTCCTCTGCCGGCGTCATCGTTGCGGCGAAATCGTCCCGGGGAGGGTGGATGAAGTAGATCCATTCGGACATGGCAGCCTCCGCATGGTGACCCGGGCGAGCCGGCCTCGACGTCAGGCCGGATGTCGCGTGAGCAGGACGGGCACCGGGGCGTGGTCGACCACGAACCTCGCCACGTGGCCGACGCTCCTCGGGCCCGGCTCGGTGGCGCCTGTTCGGGGCCGCGGGCAGAGGACCAC
>JARLHH010000018.1 GCA_031292335.1 Candidatus Limnocylindrales bacterium
CGGCCCGCCGGGTTGCCCGGGCGCGAGCCAGCCGGGCCTCCCGCATCGCGGCGATCCCCTCGATCGGCTCGACGGCGCGGATGAGCACGGCGGAGGCGCGCCCGGCCGGGCCGCAGACGACGTTGAGACAGGTATGCATGCCATAGACACCGTACACGTAGGCGTGGCCCGGCGCGCCGAACATCGCGGCGTTACGCGCCGTGCGCCCGTGTCTGGCGTGGGAGGCCCGGTCGTCGGCGCCACCGTAGGCTTCGGTCTCCACGATCAAGCCGCTCCGCAGCGAGCCGTGGTCGTCACGGACAAGCAGCACACCCAGCAGGCCCCGCGCCGCAGCGGGGGCTGAGCCCGCCAGGAGAAGCGCCAGCTCGCGCGGGGAACCGGCTCCCCGATCCCCGGCCGTCGGGTCCGCGCCCGTCAGCCGAAGAGGTTGCGCAGCCCCGCCGGCGTGATCCAGGCGAACAGGGTAAAGAAGGCCGGGATCAACGTGCCGCGGAACAGGATCGCCGTCTGCGACGGGTCGTAGAAGCGGTAGATGTCGTGCAGGAACCCGATCTCGTTCGAGCCCGGGACCACGCCGGGGACCCGGAAGAACGAGTCGAGGATCATGATCATCGCCCCGATCAGCAGGGTCGCCTGGAGGATCCCCAGCACGCCGCCCAGCACCTCGTCGACGAGGGTCGACCGCTTGAAGAGCTGGGTTCGCCGGTAGAAGACCTGGACCAGGATGGAGCCGGCGAGGTAGATCACGACGAAGCTGCCCCCGAAGGCCAGCATCGTCGAGTACGCGCGGGGGAACTGCGTCCAGTACTGGCCAAGCCACGAGCCGAGCGGGTCGCGCAGGTTGCTGGCGAAGAGGAGCGCCACCACCAGGATCGCGAGGCCGATCAGCCGGCGCAGCGTGCCCTGGATGAACCCGGCGACGAAGAAGCCGAACACGAAGAAGAGCACCAGCAGGTCGAAGAGGTTGAGGCTCTTGATGGTGCCGACGACGTCCACGCAGACTCCCCGTGCTTCGGCGCGCTCGTGGCGCCCTTCCGGCCCGCTTCGTTCTCGCTCGCCCGGCCGCGGGCAAGGATACGTCCCCGCTCGGGGCCGCTGCAACAATGTTCGTCCGCCTCCGAGGCGCTAGGACCGCAGGCGAGCCCCATGCGCCGCGACCGCCGCGGAGATCAGCCGGGCGACCTCGGCGTCAACCTCGTCGTCAGCCAGGACGCGCTCGTCGGCCGCGAAGACCACGCGCCAGGCGAGGCTCTTCTCGCCGGGGGCCAGTGGTGCCCCCCGGTAGATGTCGAAGAGGGCAAGCTCGCGGAGTCGCTCGCCCGCCGCGGAGCGGAGCGTGGCGGCCAGGTCCGCCGCCGGCACGCCCTCGGCCACGACCAGCGCCAGGTCGCGCTCGGCGGGCTGGGCGCGCCCGACGGGTGTCACGCGGACCGGAGGAAGCTGGCCCGCCGATAGACCCCGGATGGCAAGCTCGGCGACCAGCACGCGCTCGGTGCGCAGGTCCCACGTGGCGAGGACCGACGGATGGAGCTCGCCGACGATTCCCGCCAGGGAGCCGGGCGCCGTCGCCCGTGCTGCCCGGCCCGGATGGAGCGGCGCACCGTCCGTGTACGGGGACCAGACCGGCTCGGAACGGCTCAGGACCCGCGCCAGCAGCTCCACGATCCCCTTGGCATCGTCGAGATCGTACGGGCGGGCCGGCCGGTTCCAGGCCGGGGCGCCGCTGGAGCCGGCGAGCAGGAGGCCGAGGCGCCACCACTCCGCCGGGGCGCCGTCGGGCGCCTTGGCATACCCCTTGCCGACCTCGAAGATGGCCACGTCGCCTCGGCCGTGGCGCTCGTTGAGGGCGAGCACATCGAGCAGGCTGCCCACGAGCCCGCTGCGAAGGACCGAGTGCCGCTCCGAAAGCGGGTTGGTGACCGTCACGGCCGGGCCGTCGATCGCGATCTCGCCCGCAACGCCGTCTGCGGCGAGGACGGGCCAGCCCAGCGCGGCCGCCTGCCCCGGCGCGACGAGCGCCGGGGTCACGACCTCCGTCAGGCCCGCCCCGGCGAGCGCTGCGCGGAGGGCGTCGCGCAGCTCCAGCGGGTTCGGGCGGACGTGGGGCATCGCCGTGTCCGGGGTCTTGCCGACCACGGTTTCGTACCCCGCCAGGCGGACCACCTCCTCGGCCAGGTCGGCCTCGACGAGGATGTCCCGCCGCCAGCTGGGCACGACCGCGTCGCGTGCTTCGCCGGGGGCCGCGTGAACGCTGAGCGGCATCGAGCCCGCGGCGATCACGATCTCCGACCCGGGCATCGACGGCTCCGTGCCGATCCCGACGCGCGCGAGCAGGGCCGCCTGGGCCTCGGGCCCGAGGTCGGTCCCGAGCAGCCGGTCCACCCGTGCCGGCCGATACCCGACCCGGGCCGGCGCGGATTCGTCCGGGTCGGTGTCGACGCGTCCGGAAGCCGCCCGGCCACCGGACCAGGCAACGATCAGCTCGGCCACCCGGTCCGCGCCGATCCGGGCGAGCCGGGACTCCTGGCCCTTCTCGAACCGGAGACTTGCTTCCGATCGGAGCGCGTAGCGGAACGCGGTCCGCCGGATGCTCACCGGATCGAACACGGCCGACTCGATGATCACGTCCTGGGTGGCCGCGCCGACCTCGGAGGCGGCCCCGCCCATGACCCCGGCGATCGCGAGCGGGCCATCCGCGTCCGCGATCAGGAGCGTGTCGGGCGTCAGGGTCCGCGCCACGTGGTCGAGCGTCTCCAGCCGCTCCCCGTCGCGGGCGGTCCGCACCACGAGGACCGCGCGCCCGCTCGCATCGCGCGCCACGCAGGCGGCGTCGAACGCATGGGTCGGCTTGCCGAGCTCGAGCATCACGAAGTTCGTCGCGTCCACGACGTTGCTGACCGGCCGCATCCCGGCGGCCAGCAGCCGCCGCTGGACGTGCTCCGGTGACGGCGCCACCCGAACGCCGTCGACGCGCCGGGCGACGAATCGCGGACAGAGCTCCGGGTCCTCCACCGTCACCCCGAGCACATCGCCGATCGGCGGGCCGTCCTCGCGGAGCGCGACCACGGGGAAACGAGCCACCCCGCCGGTCGCTGCCGCCACCTCGCGGGCCAGCCCGACCAGGCAGAGCGCGTCGCCCCGGTTCGGCTTCACGTCCACGTCCAGGACCCAGTCCCCGTACAGGTCGGTGAGCGCCGTGCCCACGATGGTGTCGGCCGGCAGGATCAGGATTCCCTCGCCATCGACGCTCAACCGGAGCTCGTCCCCGGAGCACAGCATCCCGTTGCTGACGATCCCCATCTTCTCGGTGCGCTCGATGGCGCGGTTGCCCGGCAGCAGGGCGCCGGGCAGCGCCACCGGGACCCGCTGGCCGGGCGCGATGTTCCGCGCGCCGCACACGATCTGGAGCGGTTCGCCGGGCCCGACCCGGACGGTGGTCAGCGACAGGCGGTCGGCCCGTGGGTGCTTCTCGACGGTCAGGAGCTCGCCCACCACGACGTTGCGCCACTCCGCGCCCCAGCGCTCGAGGCCCTTGACCTCGAACCCGAGCAGCGTCAGGCGCTCCGCCAGGGCGTCCGGGGCAAGATCGAAGTGGACGTAGTCGCGTAGCCAGCCGAGCGGCACCCTCATCGGAACTGCTCCAGGAAGCGCAGGTCGTTGTCGAGGAAGATGCGGACGTCGGCGATCCCGTGGCGCAGCATCGCGATCCGCTCCACGCCCATCCCGAACGCGAAGCCCTGGAATCGCTCGGGGTCGATCCCGCCGTACTGGAGCACGACCGGATGGACCATGCCGGCCCCCAGGATCGTCATCCAGCCGGTCCGGCCGCAGGCCGGGCAGCCGCTTCCGCCGCAAACGAGGCAGCCCACGTCGAAGGCGACCGACGGCTCCGTGAACGGGTAGTAGCCCGGTCGGAAACGCGTGGCCCGGCCGGCGCCGAACATGGCATGGGCGAACTCGTCGAGCAGGCCCCGCAGGTCGGCCAGCGTCGTCCCTTCGTCGACCATGAGTCCCTCCACCTGGAAGAACTCCGACGCGTGCGCTGCGTCGACCGCCTCGTAGCGGAAGCAGCGGCCCGGCAGGAGCGCCCGGATCGGCGGCGTCTCGGCGTGCATCACCCGGATCTGGCCTGGAGAGGTGTGCGTCCGAAGGAGGCCGCCGTCGATGTCGACGTACAGCGTGTCCCACAGGTCGCGCGCCGGGTGGTCCGGCGGGATGTTCAGCATCCGGAAGTTGGTGGCGTCGCTTTCGATCTCCGGGCCTTCGTAGCTGACGAACCCGAACTGGCCGAAGATCTCCGCGATGCGGCCGATCGTCTCCTGGATCGGGTGAAGGCTCCCGCGCGCGACCGGCCGGCCCGGGGTCGTGACGTCCACCGTCTCCGCGACGAGCCGGCCCGCCAGCGCCGCTCCGGCCGCTCGCTCCCGCGCGTTCGCCAGCGCGCCCTCGACCGCCTCGCGGACCTCGTTGACCAGGAGCCCGACACGTGGCCGATCCTCCGGCGGGAGCTGCCCGATCCCGCGCATCAGGCCGGAGAGCGCGCCGCCCTTCCGGCCGAGGTAGGCCACGTCGAGCTCCTCGAGCGCCGCGAGGTCGGGCGCGGCCCCGATCCGGGGCAGGGCCTCGTCCCGGAGCGCGCGAAGCTGGCCTGTCAGCGTGGCGAGGTCCACGTGCCGGGAGCCTCCTCTCGGGAGAGCCGGCACCTTCTGGCCACCGGCTCGGAATCGGGAACCCCCGCGCTCGGGCATCGGCGCGAGGGTCCGGGGAGTCGCGGGATGGACCGGGCAGGGGCCCGATCCCCACCGTCAGGCGCCGCGGGCGACCTCGACGATCCGGCCGAAGGTCCCGTCGTCCCGGACGGCGATGTCGGCCAGGATCTTGCGGTCGATCTCGACATCGGCGGTCCGGAGGCCGCGGATCAGCTGGCTGTAGGTCAGGCCGTGGATTCGGGCGGCCGCGTTGATCCGGATGATCCAGAGCTGCCGGAAGTCCCGCTTGCGCACCTTGCGGTCGCGCGTGGCGTAGGCGAGCGCATGGAGCAGCGCTTCGTGGGCCGGCTTGATCAGCCTGGAGCGCGTCCCCTTGCGGCCCTCGGCCGCGTTGAGGAGCCGCTTGTGGCGCCGGTGCGCGGTGACGCCGCGCTTCACTCGAGCCATGGGTCAGCCCTTCTTGAGGTACGGGAGGAGGTGCTGGATCTGGCGCGCGTGCTCGGTGCCGAGCACGGACTTGCCGTCGTAGCGGCGCGTGCGCCGGGACGACTTCAGCTCCAGGTGGTGGCCTCGCCACGACTTGACGCGGATCGGCTTCCCGCTCCCGGTCACCCCGATCCGCTTCTGGGCTCCCTTGTGGGTCTTCAGCTTCGGCACGCCGGCCTCACTCTCCCGCTGGTGCGGCGGGCAATGTGCCCGCTGCGTCGACCGCGGCCACCGGGGCGGCTCCCTCGGCCTCGTCCGCCTCGGGCGTCCCGTCCGGGGCGGATGCCCCGCCGGTTGCCTCGCGCGGCCGCGGCTTGTGGGTCGACGCGATCGTGATGTGCATCGACTTTCCCTCGAGGAGCGGTGCCCGCTCGAGGACGCCATGGTCCTTGATCTGGTCCGCGAACTTCGCGAGCAGCTCCCTCCCGAGGTGCGGGTGGGTCAGCTCGCGTCCCCGGAACTGGACCGCCACCTTGATCCGGTCGCCATCCTCCAGGAACTCGATCGCCCGTCGGACCTTCGTGTCGAAGTCGCCCTGGCCGATCTTCGGCTTGAGGCGGACCTCCTTGAACTCGACCGACCGGGACTTTCGCTTGGCTTCCTTCTCGCGCTTGGCCAGCTCGTACTTGTACTGGCCGTAGTCGAGCAGGCGCGTCACCGGGGGCGACGCGGTCGGCGCAACCTCTACGAGGTCGTAGCCGCGCTCCTGTGCCAGTCGAAGAGCGTCGCTCGTCGCCATGACGCCGAGCTGGATTCCCTCTTCGTCGATCACCCGGACCTGGCTGATCCGGATCATCTGGTTGACACGCAGCTCTCGGCTTATCGTCGACCCCTTCTACTCTCGGTGACCCATGCGCCCGTCGACGGCGTGCTCAAGCACGCACGCCAGCGGGCGCGGTTCGCCGGCGAGAATACCACATGCCCCGCGTCAGACGGTGCGCGAGGCCGCCTCCCCGGCCAGGCGGGCCGCCAGCTCGTCCCAGCCGACCCCCTGCTCCTGGCTGCCGTCGCGGCGGCGGACCGCGGCGGTCCGCGACTCGGCCTCCCGGTCGCCCAGGATGACCATCACGGGAACCTTCTGCTCCTGGGCCAGCCGGATCCGGTTCTGCATGCGGCTGTCGGAGCGGTCGACGTCCACGAACAGGCCGCGCCCGCGCAGCAGCGCCGCAAGCTCTTCGGCCGGCCCGGCGTGGCGGTCGGCGATCGGGATGACCGCGACCTGGACCGGCGCCAGCCACAGCGGGAAGGCGCCCGCGTAGTGCTCGACCAGGATCCCGATGAAGCGTTCCAGGGAGCCGTAGACGGCGCGGTGGATGGCCATCGGCCGCTGCGGCTGGCCGTGCTCATCGATGTAGGTCAGGTCGAACCGCTCGGGCAGCATCACGAGGTCGACCTGGAACGTCGCCGTCTGCCAGGACCGGCCCAGGGCATCCTCGACGTGGATGTCGATCTTCGGCGCGTAGAACGCGCCGTCCTTCGGCTTGACGGTCCAGGGCAGGCCGGAGCGTTCGAGCGCGCCCCGGATGAGCGCCTCGGCGCGCTCCCAGAGCGCGGGGTCGCCCAGCGCCTTGTCCGGCTTCGTCCCGAACTTCACCTGGGGCTCCAGGCCGAACCAGGCGTACACCTCGGCGACCTCTCCGAGGAGCGCCTCGATCTCGTCCGCGAGCTGGTCGGGGCGGACGAAGATGTGGCTGTCGTCCTGGACGAAATGGCGGACCCGGGTGAGTCCCGACAGCGTCCCCGACCGCTCGTTGCGGTGGAGCCGCCCGTACTCGGACAGCCGCAGCGGCAGGTCGCGGTACGACCGCAGGTGGCTCTTGTAGATCACCGTGCTCTCGGGGCAGTTCATCGGCTTGAGCGAGTAGGTCTGTCCCTCGGACTCGACCAGGAACATGGCGTCCCGGTAGAGGTCCCAGTGGCCGGACTGCTGCCACAGCTTCTGGTGGACGATCATCGGCGTGGCGATCTCCTGGTAGCCGCGCCGTTCCTGGAGCTCGCGCATGGCGGTTTCCAGCGTCCGCCAGAGGCGCTGGCCCTTCGGGTGCCAGAACGCGGATCCGGGGCTGACGTCGTGGAAGCTGAACAGGTCCAGCTGGACGCCCAGCCGGCGATGATCCCGCTTCGTCGCCTCCTCGCGGCGCCACAGGAAGCGGTCCAGGTCCTCCTGGGTCTCCCACACGGTGCCGTAGATGCGCTGGAGCATCGGCCGCGTCTCCTGGCCGCGCCAGTACGCACCCGCGACCGCGAGCAGGCGGAACGGCCCGATGCGCCCGGTCGAGGCGACGTGGGGTCCACGGCACAGGTCGTGGAACGCGCCGTGCTCGTAGAAGGTGGTGACCGGGAGCGGCTCATCGCTCGCCCGGGCTTTCGCCGCCAGGTCGTCGAGGATCTCCACCTTGAACGCCTGGCCCTCCGCGGCCACCATGACGCGTGCCTCGTCGAACGGCAGCTCGCGCCGCACGAACGGGTGGTCGGCCGCGATGCTCGAGCGCATGCGCTCCTCGACCGCCACCAGGTCGTCCGGCGTGAGGGGTCGGGGCAGCTCGAAGTCGTAGTAGAAGCCGTCCGAGATCGCGGGTCCGATCCCCAGCCGCGCCTCCGGGAAGAGCGCCAGCACCGCCTCCGCCATCACGTGGGCGGTCGAGTGGCGCATCGAATCGAGCGGGGCCTGTGCGCCCGCATCGAGCAGCTCCTCCGCCGAACCCCGCGAGGGCGCCTCGAGCGCCAGGTCGTCGTCAACCGTGGCGAGCCCGTTCGCCTCGCCGGGTCGCTGCTGCTCTGCCATCGTGTGTGACCTCCTGAAAACGAACAACCCTCTCGTCCACCCGGGACGAGAGGGCCGCAGCGGGCCTCCCGCGGTTCCACCCGATTTCGCGACCAACCCGGCCGCGCGCTCTGGGTTCCCGCGCTAACGGGCGGGTCCCGGACCGGTTCGCCGGCCGCTCGCGGGTGGTGCCTCGCCCTCCGGTGGCCGCGGCCGGTTCCAGCCGACGCCTGCCGCTCTCTGGGGTCCCGGTTCGGGGAGGCGCGTCCCGCTCGACGCGTTGCGTTCGATGGTGGGCGGTAGAGGACTTGAACCTCTGACCTCATGCATGTCAAGCATGCGCTCTAACCAACTGAGCTAACCGCCCGATGCGAGGGCGAACGATATCACCCCGCCCCGGCGGTTGCCCGCCACCACCGGGCGGGTCAGCGCGAACGATCCAGGGCGCGGACGATGATCGCGAGGCCGATCAGGATGATCAGCAGCGGCCCGACGGGCAGGCTGATGCCGTAGACGCTGCCGAGCCCGGAGAGCAGCGCGACCGTCCCCAGGATCACCGTGAAGAAGCTGACCCTGATCCCGGCCACCAGCCGCAGGGCGTTGAGCCCGAGCATGATGATGCCGGCGCCCAGCAGCCAGGTCCCCTCCGGCACGGACGGGAGCAGCGCGAAGCCTCCCAGCATGATCAGGAAGAGGCCCCAGCTCATCGTCTCCAGGCGCCGGTTCAGGTCGTGCTTGGCCGGGGTCATGGCGCTTCTCACGTGGGTCCTCCGTTGCGGGGTGGAGACGAAGATATCGCCCTCGGCCGGGCGCGCGCGACCCCTCCGCCCGGGGCCGCCGACGGGTCCGCGAGGAGCGCCCGGAGCGCCTCCATCCGCATCCCTGCCCCGAGCCCGAGCGCGATCGCCACGCGGGCCTGCACCGGCGTGAGCGAGCCGGCCATCAAAGCGCCGGCCCGCTGCCAGCTCGTGCCGCCGCCCGGGAACCCGTAGAAGGGTCCCACGGGACCGGCGCCGGTCCGGCTGGTGAGCGCAACCGGGATCCCGGCAGCCATCGCATCGATGGCCGCGCGGAGAAGATCCGGGTGCGTGTTGCCGGAGCCGGTCGCGGCGACGACGACGGCTCGCGCCCCGGTCGCCACGGCACGGTCGAGGACGCGGCCATCGGTCTCCAGGGCGGCCGTGACGATCTCCACCGGGCCGCCGGCCGCGGTGGGGACGGGAGCGATGTGGCGCCGGGGGCCCCGGGGAGCCAGCGTCACCCGCCGCTCCCCCACCCGCCCGAGGGGTCGCCCGGCGCGACTCGAGAAGGCGTCCGCCGCGCTGCTGTGGCGCTTGGCGACATCGTCGGCCGCGATCACGCGCCCGCCGAGCACGACCAG
>JARLHH010000155.1 GCA_031292335.1 Candidatus Limnocylindrales bacterium
ACGACGGTCGTCCGGCCGGGTCGGGGCTCCTCGAAGACCACGAGCATCTTGGCGAGCTTCGTGGGAACCCCCAGCTGCGCGCGGAGGTCGGCGTCCTCGTAGGGCTGGACGTGCTCGCGCGCCCGCCGCAGTCCCTCGTCGAGATCCCGCACGATCTTCTGGCTGCCGACGACGAGGATCAGCCGCCCCGCACCTGAGGCGTACGGCCCGATCTGGCCCCCCGCGTACGAGACGGCGACGAGCGCCCCGTCGTCGGTGATCGCCTGCACGCTGCCGAGCATCACGTCAGGTGCCGCGACGAGCTTGCGGATCTCGCGGCCCTGGGTCGCCCGGTCCATCGCCAGGTAGCGCGGCCGGAGGGGATCGTAGCGGCCGGATGTCAGCAGCTCCGGTGTGAGCCCGATCTCGTCGAGCGTCCGCGACTTGCCCCAGTGGACCTCTGCCCCGTCCGGGATCATGGCCAGGATCCGCGAGCGTGCCTCGGCTCCCGTGTCCACCACGACGGCTTCGATGTTGTGCCGCTCGAGGGCTTCTGCCACGTGGGCGATCCGTTCGTCCGGGGCGGGGGAAGTGAATGGGGCGACGGATATTGTTTCGACGAGCTCGTGGATCACGGCTGGGCCTCTCGTAAGATCATTGCGCACGCAACTATACGCCCGGGGGCCGAGGAACGCATCCATGGTCATCCGGACCCCGCGTCCGGCTCCGTCAGCCCGCGCGAGCCGAGATGGTCGTGTCCTGCAACACTGCGAGCATGACGCAAGCTGCCGCCACGGTTGCCGCCGCGGTCGTTGTGTCACCCCGGGCGCCCCAGACCGAACCCGTCATCGTCACGCACGGCCTCGTCAAGCGGTACAGGTCGACCGTCGCCCTCGCGGGACTCGACCTGACCGTCGGCCGGGGCGAGGTCTTCGGCTTCCTGGGTCCCAACGGGGCGGGCAAGACGACCGCCGTGAAGCTGCTGGTCGGGCTGACCTCGCCGACTTCAGGCTCCGGGCGCCTGCTCGGCGCGCCGCTCGGAGATCGTGACGCGCGCCTCCGCCTCGGCTACCTGCCCGAGCTCTTTCGCTACCAGCCCTGGCTCACCGGACGCGAGGTCCTGCACCTCCACTGCGAGCTCGCGCGACTCGAGCGCGGCAGCTGGCGTGTCGAGATCGAGACGGCGCTCGAGACCGTCGGGCTCGCGGGCCGAGGGGACGACCGCGTCGCGACGTACTCAAAGGGCATGCAGCAGCGGCTCGGCCTCGGCGTCGCGCTCCTCGGGCAGCCGGAGCTCGTCCTGCTCGACGAGCCGACCTCGGCCCTCGACCCGGAGGGCCGCCAGGACGTCCGGCGCATCATCGCGGGCCTCCGCGGGCGCGGCGTCACGGTGTTCCTCAACTCGCACCTGCTCGGCGAGGTGGAGCGCGTCTGCGACCGGGTCGCGATCGTTGACCGGGGCCGGGTCGTCGCGTCGCAGCCCGTGGCGGAGCTCGTCGCAGCGCGCTCGGTCCGCATCCAGGTGCGCGGACTCGGGCCCGCTGAGATGGCCCCTTTGGCGGATTTCGGGCGGATGGTCCGGGACGGTGAATGGCTCACCTTCACCGACGTCGACCCGGACGGCGTGCCCGATATCGTCGCCGCCATCGTGGCCGCGGGCGGTCGGGTGGCAGCGGTGCTCCCCGGCCGCGAGTCGCTCGAGGACCGTTTCTTCGAGCTCCTTGCCGAGGGGCGCGCATGAGCAGGGCGCCGATCGCTGCCCGCGCCCGGCGCGATCGGCTGTCCGACGACCTGGCCGGGATCGCAACGATCGCGCGGCTGTCGCTGTTCGAGACGCTCCGTCGACGGCTCCTGTGGGCCCTGGTCGGCCTGACGCTCTTGCTCGTCGTCGTCACGGCCTGGGCCTTCCAGCGCCTGCTCGAAGCCTCGCCGCTGCCCACCGAGGAGACGCAGCTCGCCGTCTCGCAGCTCCTCGTCCTCGTGGCTTTCATGTTCAGCTTCGTGCTGGCGATGACCGCCGTGTTCGTCGGCTCGCCGGCCATCGCGGGCGAGGTGGAGTCCGGCGAGGCGCTTGCGATCCTCGCCCGGCCGATCCGGCGGGCTGACGTTGTGCTCGGGCGCTGGCTTGGCTTCGGGATCGTCGTGGTGGCCTACGCGATGCTCGCCGGCCTCGGCGAGATCGGGGCCGTCGCGCTCACGACCGGCTACCTGCCCCCGCACCCGCTTCTCGCCGCGGGCTATGTGGCGCTCGAGGGACTGGTCCTGCTCACGTTGGCCGTGCTGCTGAGCACACGCCTGGGCGTCATCACCGGGGGGGCCATCGCGGTCGTGCTGTTCGGGATCAACTGGGTCATGGGGGTGGTCGGCGCGGCAGGCGCCATCCTCGGCAACGACGCGATCCGAACGGCCGGCACGCTCAGCCGCCTCATCATGCCCACGGACGTCGCCTGGCGCGGCGCGATCGCGAGTCTCGAGCCGCCCGCTGCCCTCCTGTCGTCGCTGGGCCGCGGCAGCGCGATCTTCGCCGTGAACCCGTTCTATACCGCTGCCGCGCCCCCGGCCGATCAGCTTGCCTACACGGGCGCCTGGATCGTGGTCGGCCTCTTGCTTGCGATTGCCCTGTTCTCACGCCGGGAGCTCTGACCGAGGGGCGTCGCTCGGCGCGTGTCGATGCGGGCCATGCGCTACCACCGATCGGCCTCGTGCGGTACGCTCGCGCTCTCAAGAGGCGCGAGGGAGACGGGTGAGCTGCTCGAGCTGCGGCACGGAGAATCCGGCCGGCACGAAGTTCTGCAAGGAATGCGGGACACGACTGGCTCAGACGTGCCCCGCCTGCGGTCACGCGCTTCTTCCCGACGACAAGTTCTGCGGCGAATGCGGCACCCCGACGACAGGCACGCCCGGGCCGCTTCCCGCGCGGGCCCCCGCTCCGCCGCGGGCGCCGGCATCGAACGCGGCACCCGTTGCCGAGCGCCGGCTGGTCTCCGTCCTCTTCGCCGACCTGGTCGGATTCACGACCCTCGCCGAGGGCCGGGACGCCGAGGAGACGCGGGAGCTGCTGTCGCGCTACTTCGACCTGGGCCGCGAGGTGATCGAGCGCTACGGCGGCACCGTCGAGAAGTTCATCGGCGACGCCGTGATGGCGGTCTGGGGAGCGCCGATCGCGCGCGAGGACGACGCCGAGCTGGCCGTCCGGGCGGGGCTCGAGCTCGTGGAGTCCGTCCACCGGCTTGGCCCATCCCTGAGCGCCCGGGCCGGAGTGCTGACCGGCGAGGCCGCAGTGACGCTCGGGGCGGTGGGCCAGGGAATGGTCGCGGGCGACCTGGTGAACACCGCGTCACGGCTCCAGTCCGTCGCGCGTCCGGGGACCGTCCTGGTGGGCGAGGCGACGCAGCGCGCGGCGAGCACGGCGATCGCCTTCGAGCCGGCCGGCGAGCAGGCGCTCAAGGGGAAGGCTGCGCCGGTGCCCGCCTGGCAGGCGGTCCGGGTCGTGGCCGAGCGCGGCGGCCGGAACCGTTCGGAGACCCTGGAGGCGCCGTTCGTCGGGCGCCAGGACGAGCTGCGCCTGCTCAAGGAGCTGTTCCACGCGACGGGGCGCGAAGGGCGGAGCCGGCTGGTGTCGGTGATCGGTCCGGCCGGCATCGGGAAGACGCGCCTGGCGTGGGAGTTCCTCAAGTACGTGGACGGCCTCCTGGAGGGCATCTGGTGGCACGAGGGCCGCTGCCCGGCCTACGGAGAGGGGATCAGCTTCTGGGCGCTCGGCGAGATGGTCCGCCAGCGCTGCGAGCTCCTGGAGAGCGACGACGAGCCGACGACCCGGGCGAAGGTCGCGGAAACCGTGCGCCGGTTCGTGCCGGACGCCGACGAACGGCGCTGGATCCAGCCGGCCCTGCTGGCCCTCCTCGGCCTGGAGGCGCGCGTCGCGTCGGAGCAGCTCTTCGGCGCCTGGCGGACGTTCTTCGAGCGGCTCGCCGCGGAGAGCCCGGTGGCGATGGTGTTCGAGGACTTCCACCACGCGGACAGCGGGCTCGTCGACTTCGTCGACCACCTGATGGAGTGGAGCCGGAACGTCCCGATCTTCGTCATGACGCTCGCCCGCCCGGAGCTCCTGGACAAGCGCCCGGACTGGGGAGCCGGCAAGCGGAACTTCACGAGCGTCTACCTGGAGCCCCTGTCCGAGCGCGCGATGCGCGACCTGCTCGCCGGGCTCGTGCCGGGCCTGCCCGACGAAGCCGCCCGGTCCATCGTGGCCCGGGCCGACGGCATCCCGCTCTACGCCGTGGAGACCGTGCGCATGCTCGTGGCGGAGGGCCGGCTCACGCTCCGTGACGGCGTCTACGTCCCGACGGGCGATCTCACGTCGCTCGCGGTCCCGGAGACGCTGACCGCGCTGATCGCGGCCCGGCTCGACGGCCTGGAAGTTGCGGACCGCGGGCTCGTCCACGACGCGGCGGTCCTCGGCCAGAGCTTCACGCCATCTGCCCTCGCTGCAGTGTCCGCGGTGAGCGAGGCGGAGCTGGAGCCGCATCTGCGCGGGCTGGTCCGGAGGGAGATCCTCGCCCAGGAGGCCGACCCGCGGTCGCCCGAGCGGGGCCAGTACCGCTTCGTCCAGGCGCTGATCCGGGAGGTCGCCTACAACACCCTGGCGAAGCCGGATCGCAAGGCGCGCCATCTCGCGGCCGCCCGCCACTTCGAGGCGCTCGGTTCGGACCAGCTCGCAGGGGCACTCGCGGGCCACTACCTCGCGGCCTGGCAGAACGCGCCAGCGGGAGCCGAGGCCGATGCACTGGCCGCCCAGGCCCGGATCGCGCTCTCGGCGGCCGCCGACCGGGCGCTCGCCCTGGGCGCGTTCGAACAGGCGGCCAGCTTCTTCCGGCAGGCAATCGCCGTGACCACCGACCCGGCCGACGAAGCGACGTTCCTCGAGCGTGCCAGTCACGCGGCCTCGCAGGCCGCCCACCACGACCAGGCCGAGGAGCTCGCCCGGCGCGCGTTGGAGCTCCGCCGCGGGCTCGGTGATCGGTTGGGAATCGCGCGCGCGACCGTGGCCCTCGGGGAGGCCCTCGTCCAGTCGTACCGGGTGGAGAGCGCCCTCGCGGCGCTCGAGCCGGTCGTGGACGAGCTCGCCGACCAGCGGGACGACCCGGTCGTGATCGAGCTCGACGCACTCCTGGCGCGCGCGTACAGCGTCGGCGAGCAGACAGACCGGGCGATGGACGTCGCGAACCGGGTCCTCGTGCGGGCCGAGCGGCTCGACCTCGTGCCGGTGATCTGCCGGGCGCTCGCCACGAAGGGCTCGGCGCTCATGAACAGCGGCCATAACTACGAGGGGATGAACACGCTGCGCGGCGTGATCGGGCTGGCCGAGAGCCGCGGGCTGACGGAGATCGCGATGCGGGCCCGGATCTCGCTGGCCGCCGGACTCGGGCACCGCGACCCGGCCGAGGCGCTCGCCATGGACCGGACGCTCCTCGAGGAATCGCGGCGTGCCGGCCTCCGCGTGGCGGCCATCATCGCCGTCGGCAACGGCGCCGAGGCGGCTCGCACCGTCGGCGACTGGGACTGGGCCGCCACCGAGGCCGGCGCTCTGCTTGCGTCCGACATCGAGCGCGAGGACCGGATCTGGCTCCTGGCCCAGGACCTGGTCATCGGGCGCCTCCGGGGCGAGGTGCGGGCCGAGGCACAGGCCGAGTTCGACCGCGAGGCCGCGCCGGTCGCGGGCCAGGTCGTCCAGCAGACCGACATCCGGGACCTGGAGGCGTGGTCGGCCCTGCTCGAAGGGCGCTTCCAGGAGGCGAGCCGGCAGTGGGAGTCAACCGCGCACGCCAGTCCGCTCAACGCGCCGTCGGCCCTGGCGCTCGCGGGCCGGGCCCGGCTCTGGGACGGCGACCTCGCCGGCGCGCGCGCGGCGCTCGAAGCTGGCGACGCGACCTCCGTTCACGGCCCGTTCGTCGAGGCGCGTCGCACGGCGCTCGCGGCGGGGATCGTCGCGCTCGAGGGCCGCGAGGGAGAGGCGATCGTGCTCTACGGCCGGGCCCGCGACGCCATGCGCGAGGCGCAGGTGATGTTCGAGCTCGCGTTGGTCGGCCTGGACATGGCGGTGCTCCTCGACCCGGCCGCGCCCGCCGTGCAGGCTGCCATCGAGGAGTCCCGGCAGATCCTGGGGAGGCTCGGTGCGGCGCCGCTCCTGGCAAGGCTCGGGTCGGCGGTGGATGGCTCGCTGCGACCGCTGCCCCGCCTGGAATCGCGGGCGGCGCCGCGTTCCGACCGCAGGACCGCGTCACCCAGCCGCGCGGTGGATTCCAACGAGGCGCGCACCTAGCATCCGGCGCGCTCCCGGCACGCGTGGGCGCCGACCGCGCTCAGCCTCGCAGCAGCTGGCGACGAAGCGACTCCGCGAGCCACGCCTCGAACTGGTCGGGCGTCCATCCCTGGACCTCGACGAGCTCCGCGTAGACCTCGGGGAGCGTGAGCGCGTCGAGGATTGCCGCCGCCCGGGCGACGTCGATCCCAGGTCGCAGCCGGATCTCGAGCGAGCGCGCGAGCGCCGTGATCCCGTTCCGGCGGGTTCGTCCAACCGCCTGGACCGCGGGCCGCAGAGATGGATCCGCCGTCGACGCGTCGCGGTGAATGGCGACGACGTCGCCCGCGAGCTCCCATCGGAGGCGGATCGAGCGGGCGAAGAGGTCCAGCCGGCGCTTCGCCGAACGCTGGGCCAGGGCGTCGCGGAAGGCGGACTCCGCCTGCGGCTGCTGGACCGCGCTGTCAAGGAGCGCCGCGAGGGTGCCGGCCTTCGAGCCGTACACCGCGTAGACGGTCTGCACGGCAACCCCGGCCTCGGTCGCGATGCCGTGCAGAGTGGTCGCCCCATAACCATCACGCGCGAAGAGGACGCGGGCCGCCGCGACGATCCTGCGGCGCGTGACCTCGGCGCGTTCGGCGCGCAGCGTCTGTCTCGGGGGCGTCGACTCGGGCTTGACAGCGGCCACCCCGATAGAGTATCACTCCATATGAATAGAGTACAACTCTATCGATAGGGGGGACGAGATGTCCGACACCGACAACGCGGCGCGGTTCCGCAGGCTGATCGACGAGGGCTTCACACTCGGCCGTCTGGACGTGGTCGACGAGCTGATGGACCCGGACTGCGTCGAGCACCAGCGGGGGAACGCGCCCGGCGCTGACGGCGCCAAAGACGTCATCCGGACGCTCCATCGCTGGATGTCCGACTTCACGCTGACGGTCGAGGACCTGGCCGCGGTCGACGACATGGTCTGGTCGCGCAATCGCGCCCGGGGCGTCAACACCGGATCCGTCATGGGCACCCCTCCCACCGGCCGGCGGGTCGAGGTCGAGGTGATCGACATCGTGCGCTTCGCGGACGGGAAGATCGTCGAGCACTGGGGGATCGCGGACCAGCTTGGCCTCATGCTCCAGATCGGGGCGATCCCGGTGCGCGAGCGGGCCGCCGCCGCAGCGCGCGCGGCCGCCGGAGAGCAGACCGTCGCCAGGTAGCGGGGGCGCGGTCGGTTGCCGCCCGCGGGCGGTGTACGGTTTCGTTAACGCCGGCGCCCCGGAGTCCTTCCTTTACCTTCCCGTGCTCGATGGCATCGGCGGGATCGGCGGGGCCCCGAACAGCCCGCCGACATTGCCGTGGGGAACCCGCACGAGCAGTGCCCCGGGCTCGGCCCGGACCCGGCAGCCGGCGTGCCTCCCCGGCGAGCGCGGGCGCCGGACGGGCGTGCCGTCGACCTCGATCGGAACGTCGGCA
>JARLHH010000156.1 GCA_031292335.1 Candidatus Limnocylindrales bacterium
GACGAGAACGCGACCGGCGCGGCGTTAGGCAGCGAGCTGGTGCGCCCGGCCGGCGTGACGGCGGCCCCCAGCGCCGCCACGGCGAGCTCGTGGGCCCGTGCGGCCGCCTTGCCGGTGCCCGCCATCAGGAGGATCCGCTCGGCGACCGCCTGCAGGTCCTCGATCGGCGTGGAGGTCCCGCCCGTCACGCCGACGACGCCCACGTCGTCGAAGACGGACGCGTCGGCCAGGTCGTCCGCGCGCTCCACCTGGATCGCCGGCGTCCCGACGATCTCGCAGAGGCGGGTGAGCTCCTTCGTGTTGGCGGACTGGCGCCCGCCCACGACCACGATGAAGTCGACCGCACGGGCCAGCTCCACCGTGTCCTCCTGGCGCCGGATGGTGACCGGGCAGACGCTGTTCACGATCTTGAGCTCGTGCGCGCGGCCGACCATGAAGGCCGCCAGGCGCTCGAACTTCCAGGGGGGCTGGGTGGACTGCGTGATCAGGGCCATCCGCTTCCGGCGCGGGATGCGGTCCCAGTCGGCTTCGTCATCCACGACGATCGCACCGGGCGCAAAGCCCAGCAGGCCGACGACCTCGGGATGGTTCGGCGTGCCGAGCAGGACGATCGTGTAGCCCTCCTCGACGAGCCCCTGGAGCTGCCGCTGCTCGCCGATCACCCAGGAGCACGTGCCGTCGATCACCTCCAGGCCGCGCTCGGCCGCGGTCCACCGGACGGCGGGGGTCACGCCGTGGGCCCGGATCACGACCGTGGACCCGGGGGCGGCCTCGGAGATCTCCGCGATGCTCACCACGCCGCGCGCACCGAGATCCGCGACCACGCCCTCGTTGTGGACGACCTGGCCCAGGGTCTGGGTCCGCTTCCCCGCGTCGGCGGACTCCTTCGCCTTGTCCACGGCTTCGCGGACGCCGTAGCAGAAGCCCGTCCGCTTCGCGATCCGTACGTCCTGCACCGTGCCCATGGCCGGATTATCGCACGCAGGTTGTCAAAACCCCGGCGGATCGCCTGCCGCCGCGAGCAGCGGGCCGTAGACGCCCTGCTGGCGGGGCGGGAGAAGCGCCGCGATGTGGAGCATCAGGCGCGTGGTGACCTCCTCCAGCGCCTCCTTGTGACCCTCCGCATCCACCCGGCGCTCCAGCACGAATGGCTCGCCGACCTGCATCCGGATCTGCCCGCCCAGCCGCCAGATCTTCCGGCCGCGCGGCCAGAACAGGTCCGTGTCGATCACCCCGATCGGCAGGATCGGGGCGCCCGTCCGCAGGGCCAGGAGCGTGACCCCGTCCCGGGCGACCTGGAGCGCGCCGGTGGGGCTGCGGGTCCCCTCGGGGAACGTACCGAGCACGCGACCGTCGTCGAGGACGGACTTGGCGAGCCGGAACGCCTCCGTGTCGGGAGCACCGCGCCGGATCCCGAAGGCGCCGTTCATCCGGATGAACGGGCCGACGATGGGCCATTCCATCGCCTCCGCCTTCGCCATCCAGTGGGCCGGCCGGCCCAGGCTGGACGTCAGCCAGTTGGCGATCAGGGCCGGGTCCGCGTTGGAGTTGTGGTTCGAGGCGAGGATCAGCGCGCCCTGCTTGGGGACGTGCTCCAGTCCGGCGACGCTCACGTGCGTCGACGACCCGAGCAGGATTCGCCCGAACTGGTTCGAGGCCCGGATGGTCCAGGGCAGCCGGTCCCGCGGCAGGGCGAACGCGGTCGCCTCCGCCTCCGACCGGGCGTGGCGCGGGGCCTGCTCCGTCATCCGGCGCCGCCCCCGGGCGCGGCGGCCAGGCGGGGCATCACCACCGCGAGGACGGCGGCGACGGTCTGCTCGAGCGTGTTCCCATCCGTGCGGACATGCACGGCGTCGTCTGCCGGCCGCGCGGGGGCGATGGCGCGCCCCCCATCCGCGCCGTCGCGCCGGAGAAGATCGGCGAGGATGGTGCGGCCGGCAACGCTGCCGGGATCGATCCCGCGTTCCTCCGCGCGCCGGGCCGCCCGCACCTCCGTGCTCGCGTCGAGCCAGATCTTCACGTCCGCATCCGGCAGCACGACGGTCCCGATGTCGCGTCCGGCGACCACGATGCCGCCGCGTCCCACCAGCGCCCGCTGGCGGACCAGGAGCGCGGCACGCACCTGCGGCACCCGCGCCACCGCCGAGACGACGCGGTCGACCTCGGGCGTCCGGATCGCCGCGCTCACGTCTCGGCCCTCCACGACGACCCGCTCCAGCCGGCCGCCGACGCCCGCCTCCACCGCCACCGACGGGGCGAGCGCGGCGAGCGCGGCGCCATCGGCCGGGTCGACACCCCGCGCGATGGCCGTCCACGACAGCGCCCGGTAGAGCAACCCGGAGTCGAAGAAGCGCAGGCCGAGGGCGGCCGCGACCGCCGCCCCGACGGAGCTCTTGCCGGAGGAGCCCGGGCCGTCGAGCGCGATCACGGGTCGCCGCCGCGAAGGCGCGGGCCGGCGAGCAGGTTCGCCCGTCACGGCGTCCCCCGGCGCGCACCCGCGGCCGTTTCCGGCTGGTAGGTGGACGCGCCGAGCCGCCGCACTTCGGCACCGGTGAGCGGACGGACGGCGCCGGAGGCCAGGTCCAGCCGAAGGGGCCCGATGCGCACGCGGACGAGGCGAGCCACGGGAGCGCCCACCGCCCCGAACATGCGGCGCACCTGCCGGCGCCAGCCCTGGGCCAGCGTCACCCGGTACCAGGCGAGCCCCGCGGCCGGCCGCGGGTCCAGCAGGCGGGCGAGGCTGGCCGTCTCGGTTCGGGTCGCGGCGCGCAGGCTGCCCAGCCGGGCGGTCCCCTCCTCCATCGGGATGCCGGCCGCCAGCGCGGCCCGCTGCTCCGTGTCGAGCGGCACGGCGAACGCCGCCGCATACTCGCGCTCCACGCCGTGGCGCGGGTGGAGCACGCGGTCCGTCCACGCCCCGTCGTTCGTGAGCAGCAGCAGGCCCTCCGAGTCGCGGTCGAGCCGGCCCACCGGGTAGAGCCTGGCCCCGGGCGGCACGAGCCGGGCCGGCACCAGGTCCAGCACGGTGCGTGCGGCGTGGCGATCGGCCACCGTCGCGGTGATGCCGGCAGGCTTGTGCATGGCCAGGTGGACGGCCGGCAAGGCGGCCGTCCCGGACACGTCGACCGCCCGGCCGTCGACCGCGATCACTGCCCGGGCCGGGTCGGCCTTCTCGCCCAGCGTCGCGACCCGCCCGTCCAGGGTCACCCGCCCGGCGGCGATCAGGGCGTCGGCGCCCCGGCGGCTGGCGATCCCGGCCGCCGCGAGGAGCTTGCCGACCCGTTCTTCCGGCATCAGCGCGGCCCGCCGTCGAGGAGTCCGGCATCAGAGGCAGGGGCTCCCTCGGCTGCGTCCAGGGCGTCCTGCGCATCGACGGCGTCCGCCTCCGGCACCGCCAGACGCTGAGCGACGGCCGCGTCCACCACCGGCAGGTCGTCCAGGCTCGTGAGGCCGAACCGCTCCAGGAACTCCACGCCGGTCCCGTACAGGATCGGCCGGCCCGGCGCGTCCGAACGCCCAAGCTCCACCACGAGCCGACGGTGCACGAGGGTCCGGATCGCGTAGTCGGCGTCCACGCCGCGGATCCGCTCGATCGTGCTCTTCGTGGCAGGCTGCCGGTACGCCACGATCGCGAGCGTCTCCAGCGTCGCCGGCGAGAGGCGCGCCGGGTCGCGGCCGACGTAGCGGCCGATCAGGCGCCCTGCCTCGGGAGCCGTCCCGAGCGCGACCCGCTCGGCATCGAGGAGAAGCCGGATGCCGCGCGTCGCGAGACCCACCTGGAGGTCGCCCAGCCGTGCGTCGATCACGTCCGCCGACGCGCCGGTGATCGCGGCCAGCTCCCGCCGCGTAAGCGGCCGTTCCGCGACGAACAGAAGTGCCTCCAGCTGCGCGTCGCTGAGCGCGTCCCCGGGCAGGCCGTCCCCGCCGTCGGGCGCACGCTCGGGCAGGGGCTGATCCGGTCCCGGCGCCGGTTCGACCGCCGCGCCGACCGGCCCAGGCGTCGCGGCCTCGCTCATGTCTCGTCCTCCAGGTCGGCGTCATTCGCCCTGGCGCCCGGGCGGCCTCGACGCCCGCGCGGAAGCGGCGCTTCCGGGCGCGCAATCGACCGGACAAGGATGGGGCCCCACGGGCGGTCCTGCTCGACGGTCACCTCCCGCCGCTTCACCAGCTCCAGCAGGGCCAGGAACGTCACGGCCGCCTCGACCCGATCGCGGACGCCGGCCAGCAGGTCCTGCAGCA
The DNA here is from genome assembly GCA_031292335.1 of Candidatus Limnocylindrales bacterium. Classification (GTDB taxonomy): domain Bacteria; phylum Chloroflexota; class Limnocylindria; order Limnocylindrales; family CSP1-4; genus CTSoil-043. The sequence continues at coordinate 4,240 of JARLHH010000156.1, forward strand.
CGACCCCCCCCGCGCGCCCGCGCCCCGCCCGGATGACCCGCGCCCGC
>JARLHH010000157.1 GCA_031292335.1 Candidatus Limnocylindrales bacterium
GCGAGCGGGCAGTCGTTCGTGGGGGACCTGGTCAACCGGCGCAAGGACGGCAGCCTGTTCCAGGAGGAGGCGGTCATCTCGCCGGTCCGCGACGAGGCGGGGACCATCACGAGCTACGTGGCGGTCAAGCGCGACGTCACCCGCGAGCGCGCCGCGGAAGCCGCCCAGGAGCGGATGGCGCGGGAACGCGCCCTCGTCGCGGGAACCCTCGCCGAGCTCCACGGCCTGCCCACGCCGGCGGCGACGGCAGAGGCGATCTGCCGGCAGGTCGCGAGCCTGGCCGGGCTGGCGAGCGCCTCCCTGGCCTACTTCACGCTCGAAGGGCCGGCGATGACACTCGCCTTCGTGCGGGCCGATGGCGTCCCCGTGCCGCTGCGGCGCATCCCGTTCCAGCGCAGTCGCACCCTCCGGGAGCGGGCCGAGGAGGGTCCCTGGGTGGAGGCGTGGGTTCACCGGCCCTGGCATCCCTACGACCGGCTGCACGCGGAGCTGGGCACCGAGGCGCTCGCGTTTGCCCCGTTCAAACACGCTGGCAGGCTGGTCGGGCTGCTGGCCGTCACGTCTGCCGAACCGGGTGCCGTCGCCCGGCTCACCGAGATCCTGCCCGCCCTCCTCGAGTTCTCGGGCTTCGCGGGTGCGCTCCTGGGGCCCGCGATCGCCGACCTGACCGAGGCCGGCAGCGCCCAGGAACGGATCGCCACGATCGTCCGGACCGGCGCCTTCCGGCCGGTCTTCCAGCCGATCGTCGACCTCGTGACCGGCACGCACGTCGGCTACGAGGCGCTGACCCGCTTCACCGACGGCGCGGCCCCCGACCTCGTGTTCGCCGACGCCAGGGCAGCGGGCCTCGAGGCCGAGCTGGAGCTCGCCACGCTCGGCGCCGCGATCGCCGCGTCCACCGGGCTGCCGGCCGGGGCCTGGCTCAGCCTCAACGTGTCGCCCAGCCTCCTGACCGGGAGCCGGCGGCTTGTCGGCGTGCTGCGGGCGGCCGACCGCCCGGTCGTCCTCGAGGTGACCGAGCACGTCCCCGTGGATGACTACACCGCCCTACGCGCCGCACTCGGCCGGATCCGGCCCGCCGTGCGGGTGGCGGTCGACGACGCGGGGGCGGGCGTGGCCAACTTCGGTCACATCGTCGAGCTGCGCCCCGCCTTCGTGAAGCTCGACATGCGGCTGGTCCACGGCATCGAGACGGATCTGACCCGGCAGGCCCTCGTGCTCGGGCTCCTTCACTTCGCCAGCGAGGCGGTGAGCCAGACGATCGCCGAGGGCGTGGAGACCGAGGCAGAGCTCCGGGCGCTCCGGACGCTCGGGGTCCCCTACGCGCAGGGCTACCTGCTCGGCCGGCCGGCGGCGGCCGAGGACTGGCAAGAGCCGGTGCCGTCGGGGGCGGCTGGCCAGGGTTAGGTCGGCGGCAGCGTGTCCCGGGACGCACGTTCCCGGAGGTAGACTTCGAAGAAGGCCGTCGGGGGGTGAATGGGCCTGGAGCACGAATGCCATCTCCGTGGCGTCACCGCTGACATGCGGCAGTCGCTGTCACCCAGTCCGTCCGCTGAGGGAAGGTGTCATGCAGCTCAGGAAGATGTGGCTGAACGTCAACGGCGCGGACCGCATGCTCATCTGCGACCCCGTGAAGGACACGCTGGCGGACGTGCTCCGGCGGATGGGGCTGACGGGCACGAAGGTCGGCTGCGACACGGGTGTCTGCGGCTCGTGCACCGTCATCCTGGACGGCAAGGTCATCCGGCCCTGCATCCGAAAGATGCGGACGCTCGACGAATACAGCCGGATCACGACGATCGAGGGCATCGGAACGCCGACGAACCTCCACCCGATCCAGGCGGGGATCATGAACTCCGGCGGAGTCCAGTGCGGATTCTGCATTCCCGGCTTCGTCGTCTCGGCGTATGCGCTCCTCCAGCAGAACGTCAACCCGACGCGTGAGGATGTGCGCGACTGGTTCCAGAAGAACCTCAACGTCTGCCGCTGCACCGGGTACAGGCAGATCGTCGACGGCGTCATGGACGCCGCGAGCGTCATGCGTGGCGAGGCGACGATCGAGGACATCTCGTTCACCGACCCGGCCGACGGCGAGTTCTACGGCAAGGACGTCGTCCGCCCGCAGGCACTCGCCAAGGTGTGCGGGCTCGCCGACTACGGCGACGACCTCGCGCTCAAGATGCCGGCGGAGACGCTCCACGTCGCGATGGTGCAGCCGAAGGTTGCGCACCACGCGAACATCCTGAGGATCGATACGGGCGAAGCGGAGACGATGCCGGGCGTCGTGAAGATCATCACCGCCGCGGACATCCGGGCGATTGGTGGCACCAACACGGTGCCCGAGTCGGCCGCCCTTGAGCGGAACACCGTCGAACGCCCCAGCCGCGAGGTGATCTGCGACACGAAGATCTTCCGCTACGGCGACGTTGTCGCGCTCGCGGTGGCGGACACGAAGGACCATGCGCGCGAGGCCGCCGCGAAGGTCAGGGTCGAGATCGAGCCGCTGCCCGAGTACCTCAGCTTCCTCGACGCCGTCGCCCCCGGTGCGATGCGCATCCACGAGGACACGCCGAACATCTACGCGATGGGGCCCGTCCTCAAGGGCGCGGGCGTGGAGGATCCGACCAAGGTCGCGGACATCATCGACAACTCGGCCTACAGCGTCGAAGGCAGCTTCCACACGACCCGCGAGCCGCATCTCTCCATCGAAGGCGACGCCGTCCAGGCGTACTTCGATGAGGACGGCATGCTGACCGTCCAGGGCAAGTCACAGAGCATCTACACGGCGATCGGCCTGATCAGCGCCTGCACCGGCCTCCCAGCCGAGCGGATCCGGGTCATCATGAACTACAACGGCGCGAGCTTCGGGTGGTCGATGAACCCCGCCGACTACTGCCTCGCGGCCGTCGCCGCGGCGGTGACGGGCAGGCCCGTTGCCCTCTCGATGAGCTACGAGGAGCACCAGCACTTCTCGGGGAAACGGGCGCCGTCCCACTCGAACGGACGCGCCGCGTGCGACGAGGACGGCCGCATCACCGCCGTGGAGTACGACCTCGGGTTCGACCACGGGCCGTACTCGTTCGACGGCGAAGACCTCATCGTCAAGGCCTCGCGGTTCGCCTTCTACGCGTACAGGGTCCCGAACGCCGCGGCCATCATCCGGGTCGCCAACACGAACCACAACTACGGCACCACGTATCGCGCCTTCGGCTCGCCGCAGACCAACATGATGAGCGAGGCGCTCGTCGACATGCTCGCGGAGAAGGCGGGCATCGACCCCTTCGAGTTCCGCTGGCGGAACATGCCGCGTCCGGGCGACCTCAACATCAACAGCTTCCCGTTCCGCCGGTACCCGTTCGAGGCGATGATGCGACGGATGAAGCCGCACTACGAGCGGGCGCTGGCGAACGCGAAGGTCGCGGACGCGCCGCAGGTGCGCCGCGGCGTGGGCATGGCGTGGAGCATCTTCAACGTCTCCTGGAATCAGGACGTCGCGACCGTCGATGTCGAGCTGAACGCGGACGGGACCTTCACCAAGTACGACACGTGGCAGGAGCTGGGACAGGGCGGCGACATCGGCTCCCTCATGGTGACCCTCGAGGCGCTGAAGCCACTCGGCGCGACTCCCGACCGCATCCGGCTCGTGCAGAGCGATTCCAAGCTCTGCCAGGACAGCGGCATGTCCGCCGGCAGCCGCTCTCACTACATGAACGGGCACGCGACGCGCATCGCCGGCGCAGAGCTGGTGGAGGCGATGCGCAAGCCGGACGGTACGTTCCGGACGTACGCAGAGATGGTCCGGGACGGGATCCCGACCAGGTACCGCGGCCAGTTCGAGGCCGGCCAGGACCTTGGTCTCTGCCGCCTCGATCCGAACACCGGCATGGGCGATCCCACGCCCGCGTACGCGTATGCCCTCATGCTGGCCGAGGTGAGCGTCGACACGGCGAGCGGCAGGACGAAGGTCGATCGGGTCGTGTGCGTGGCCGATGTCGGGAAGATCGGCAACATCGACGCCGTCAACGGCCAGGCATACGGCGGCATCTCGCACAGCATCGGGTTCGCGCTCGGCGAGGACTACGACGACGTCAAGAAACACACGAACATCGCCGCGAGCGGCGTGCCCTACATCAAGGACATTCCCGACGACATCGTGGTCGAATACATCGAGGAGACGGAGCCCACGGGTCCGTGGGGCTCCTCCGGTTGCTCGGAGGCGTTCCAGGCAGGCGGCCACGTCGCCGTGCTCAACGCGATCCACAACGCCTGCGGCGTCCGGATCTACGAGCTGCCGGCGACGAGGCAGAAGGTGAAGGCAGGCCTCGAGACGCTCGCCCGGGGCGGCGAGATTCGCCCGCCGGCGAAGTACTTCCTGGGCTCCGACCTGTATGACGAGCTGGAGAAGATCAGGGCAAACCCGGTGCCGGCCCATCCGGACGGGTTCGGCAGGTCGATCGGCGAGCAGGAGCCGGTGCTCGCAGCCGCCGCCCAGTAACGGCTCAGTGATCGAAGGCGACACCCAGATCGGCATGCCCCGAAGGCCTTGTGCAGCCGGCGCCGCCCTGCGCGTCGTAGTGCGTGTGCTCGATCTCCCGGCGGCGCCGCAGGATTTCGAGCCGCTCCGCCGGGCCGAGTCGTCCCGATTGGTAGATCGCCACGAGGCTCCGGGCCGCCCAGACACGTTCCTCGCCACGGCTGCCGGGATCGTCGAACACGGCGATGAGCGGCCCGACCGCAGCCACGCCGATCCGACCGAGCGCCGTGGCCGCGGCCTGACGGACCTCTGGGTACCCGTCCCCGAGGGCAGCGACGAGTCGATCGATCGCGCGTGGATCGCCGATCGTGCCGAGCGCCGTCGCCGAAGCCTCGCGCACGTGCGCGTAGTAGTCAGCCAGCGCGGCGACGAGGGGATCGATCGCGCGCGGATCGCCGATCGCGCCGAGCGCCGTCGCCGCTGCCTGGCGCGTACCCGCGCCGCCCGCACCGAGGATGGTGACGAGTGGCTCGACGGCGGGTGCGCCGACCTCCACGCAGGTGGACCACGCGTCGTTCGCGATCGACCGGGCCGCCAGCTCCCACGTGCTGCGCGGGGCCCAGCCGATCGAGACGAGCGCCTCGTTCGCCGCGCGTCGGACTTCGGCGTCGCTTGCCAGGAGAGCGGCGACAAGGGGATCGATCGCGCGTGGATCGCCGATCCTGCCGAGCGCGGTTGCCGCTGCCTGGCCGACGTGCCAGTCCCGCTCCGCCAGTGCGGCGACGAGGGGATCGATCGCGTGCGGATCGCCGATCCTGCCGAGCGCGGCTGCTGCAGCCTGGCGGATGCGCCAGTTCGGCGACGCAAGGACGTCGACGAGCGGGCCGACTGCGCGCGGATCCGCGAGGTCGCCCAGCGCGGCCGCCGCTGCCTGGCCGACATGCCAGTCGGTCGCCGTGAGCGCGGCAACGAGGGGCGCGACGGCGCGCGGATCCGCGAGGCCGCCCAGCGCGGCAGCTGCCGCCTGCGCGACGTGCCAGTCCGAAGCGGACAGCGCCTTGACCATGGCCTCGACCGGCCGGGGATCACGCACCTGACTCGGCGCCTCGGCCGCGGCCTGAACAGGTTCGGATGGTCCGGACGACTCCAGCGGGCCGTTCTTTCCTCCAGAACTCGCTGGGGGCCCGACGGAGGGTGTCTTCACGGGCGGCCACCGCCCGCGGTCATGAGCGAGAGCAGTCGGCCACGCTGCAGCAGGCCGAGCGACCGATCGGGTCGTTCCACCGCAGCCCGGAGATTCTCGGACGAGAAGACCTCGACCATGGCGCGCTCGGTCACGGCGTCGAACATGCGCCGATAGGCCTCGCAGATCGGGTCGCGGGAGCTATCCACGTGCAGCACCTGCGACGCGGTCAGCGCGGCGTAGGGACAGCCGCCGCGACACATGGCGAGGTACGCACAGCCCTCACACGTCTCGGCGATGTTCTCCTCCCGCGCCGCGAGCGCACGCCAGGCTGGTGATCGCCGCAGCTCAGCCGGGCCTGGTCGCCGTCCGACGTTCCCGATCGCAAACTCGGCCACTCCCGCGAACCTTTGACAGGGATAGATCACTCCGTCCGGGCCGACCGCAAGGTACTCGCCGAGGCAGTCGCCGAAGACGCAGATGTCGCCACGACCCGAGCTGACGCTTCGAGCCATGGAGTCGAGCGTACTGATGTGCACCGGGCCCTGGCTCTCGAGGTAGCGGTCGAGCAGAGAGACGAGAACGTCTCCATACGAGCTCGCATCGAGCGACCAGCGGTCGGCGCTCGGGTCATGGAGCGACCGAAGGGCAGGATGCACGCCGAAGTCGAGGCCCAGGGCGACGAAGAAGTCGAAGATCTGGTCCAGGTGCTGGGCCGACCGCGACGTGAGCGTGCAGATGACCCCGACGGGGAGGTCGTGCCTGCGGGCGAGCTCGATTCCGGCCATCGTGCGTGCGAAGCAGCCCGCTCCGCGCTGCGCATCGTTGATCTCGGCGGGCCCGTCGAGACTGGTCCCAATGGACACGCCCTGCTCGCGGAACAGCTCGCACAGCTCGTCCGTCAGCAGCCAGAGGTTGCTCTGGACGGAGAACCGCACGCGGTCGGGGCCCAGGCCGTCACGGAGCCGCGGCAGGGCCATCCGGAACCACGCGGGACCCACGACGAGCGGCTCTCCGCCGTGGAAGACGATCTCGAGCGGTTCGTCCGCCACGTCGCCTCGCCGCGGACCGGTTGTCGCCGCGTTCGCGATCGTGCCGCCGGCGCCGGTCGAGCTCAGCGCCCGCTGCCAGGCGACGATCGCATCGAGCGTGTCCCCTGACATCGCTCCACCGGACAGGCGGGCCCCGAAGCAGTACGCACAGCCGGCGGGACACGCCAGCGAGGGAACCACCATGACATGTCGCGACATCTTCGCCACTCAGCCTCGGTACAGCATCAGTGCGAGATGACGGACATCGCATCGATCACGCGATCGACCTCCTCCTCCGTGTTGAACACGCCGGGGCTGAAGCGGACGGCACCGCACTCGATGGTCCCGAGACGGCGATGGGCCATCGGCGCACAGTGGAGTCCGACACGAACCGCGATGCCGAAGTCTCGGTCGAGGATCGCCCCGACATCCTGCGGCGACATCGCCTGGACATTGGCGGCGAGGATGGCGACGTGGTCAGTCAGGTCCTCTGCCGCGTACATCTCCACGCTGCGAAGCCCGGAGAGCCCGTCGCGCAGCCGTTCGAGCAGGGCCATCTCCTTCGTGTGGATCGCCTCCACGCCTGTCTGCAGGACGTGGTCGAGGCCGATCGAGAGCCCAAGGATTCCGATGAGGTTGGCGGTGCCGGCCTCGAGCCGGTACGGGTAATCCTGGGTGTGCTCCAGTGAGCGGGAGTCGATGCCCGTGCCGCCGAACCGAGTCGTTCGGACGACGAGGTCGGGGTGGAGGACAAGGCCGCCAATCCCCGGCGGACCGAACAGGGACTTGTGACCCGTGAAGACGATCGCCGACGCGTTGCAGGCGGTCAGCCCAACCGGAATCCGACCGGCTGTCTGGGCGGCATCGACCACGAGCGGCACCATGCGCTCGGAACAGCGGCGGCCCAGCTCCGCGATCGGCTGGATCGTGCCGATGACGTTCGAGGCGTGGCTCACCACCACTGCCCGGGTGTTCGGTCGGATCAGGCGTTCGACTTCGTCCGGGTCCACGAAACCACGGTCGTCGAAGCGGGCCAGATCGAAGGTGATGCGACCTTGCTCGGCGAGGTGGTGGAGCGGCCGCAGCACCGAGTTGTGGTCGAGCTCGGTAGCGACGAAGTGGTCCCCCGGGTTCGCCATGCCCTGGATGACGAGGTTGAGTGCGTCGGTGGCGTTGCTCGTGAACACGACACGGTCGGGATCCGGGGCGTCGAGGAAGCTGGAAAGCTGCCTGCGTGTCTCCCCGACGAGTCGCTCGGCCTCAGCCGCCATCGCATGGCCGCCTCTTCCCGGAGAGGCTCCGACACGCGAGAACATCTCTGCCATCGACTGCAGGGTCCCGGGGGGCTTCGGGAACGTCGTCGCGGCGTTATCCAGGTAGATCGGGGCCCGGCCGGTCTCCAAGCGTCTCGCCCTCCCGCCCGATCGCGTCCGCACGAGGAACGGATCGTGTAGCCGCGTTGCACGAGGTTGCCTTGGTCCAGCCATGAGATTAGCCGCTGCGCCGGACCCGGTATGACCGCCGAGGTGCGCGTTGAAGTCGACTCGGTTTCCCCTGACTTCGGGACGTCCGGCACTGGAGGGCCGCTGCCCGGGCGGTGGAGAGTCGCCCAGGAGATGCTGCGGTGGGCCGGGCCTGCCGCGCGCGGACCGATCGACCGAGAGGCGGCTGTCCAGATCGCAGAAGGGCAGGAACCGTGAAGAAGGTAGCCCTCACCGTCAACGCCCACCCGGTGCAGGTCGTGGTGGACGAGAAGCAGGCGGTCCTGCTCGACCTCGTCCGCGAGGAGCTCGGCCTGACCGGGACGAAGCAGTCCTGCGATCGCAAGGGCCAGTGCGGCACGTGCATGGTCCTCGTGAATGGGAAAGCCGTCCTCTCGTGCATCACGAAGGTCGCCGCGCTCGAGGGCGCGGAGGTCACGACGATCGAGGGCCTGGGCACGCCGGACCGCCCGAACCTGGTCCAGCAGGCATTCGTCCTGGCCGGTGCCGTCCAGTGCGGCTTCTGCATCCCCGGCATGATCGTGACGGCCACGGAGCTGCTCGAAACGAACCCCGCCCCGACGCGGGCCGAGATACGGCGGGCGCTCCGCCGCAACCTCTGCCGCTGCACGGGCTACGTCAAGATCATCGACGCGGTCCAGCTCGCCGGTCGCTTCCTCCGCGGCGAGATCGCACCTGCCGACCTAATGCCGGGCCCCGACCTGCCGCCGCTGGGCGTCTCCCACCCGCGTCCGAGCGCCCTGGCCAAGGCGTGCGGCACCGCCGCATTCAGCGCCGACATCCGGATGCCCGGCGCGCTCGAGATCGCGGTCGTTCGCAGCCCGTATGCCCATGCGGTCATCCGCGGCATCGACACGGCGGCCGCCGCGGCGATGCCGGGCGTCGCCGGCGTCATGACCGCTACCGACATCAAGGGGACGAACCGGATCAAGTACACGGTCGCCGACCGACCCATCCTGTGCGACGACAAGGTCCGGACCCTGGGCGACGCGGTCGCGATCGTCGCGGCCGACACGAAGGAGCAGGCGCTCGCCGCCGTCGACGCGGTCCTCGTCGACTACGAGCCGCTGCCCGTCCTGGCCTCCCCCGAGGCGGCCCTCGCCGACAGCGCGCCCCAGATCCACCCCGACCTGCCCAACCTGTGCTATAGCCAGCCGATCGTGAAGGGCGACGCGGCGAGCGCGTTCGCATCGGCGGCGGCCGTCGTTGAGGGGCGATTCCGCACCCAGATCAACCACCAGGCACCGCTCGAGCCGGAGGTGAGCCTGGCCTACCTGGAGGGCGAGGGCGAGGACGCCGAGCTCGTGGTCATCGGGCGCAGCATCAACATTCACCTCGCGCTGGCCAGCCTCCAGGCCGCGCTGGGCTGGGACACGATCCGCTACGAGGAGGCGTTCTCGGGCGGCCAGTTCGGGATCAAGGTCGAGGTCATCACCGAGGGCATCGCGGCAGCGGCCGCGCTCCACTTCCGGCGACCCGTGCGCTACGTCCCGAGCCTCGCCGAGTCGATGCTCGCCACCTCGAAGCGCCACGCGATGGACATGGGCATCCGCCTCGCTGCCAACGGCGAGGGCCGGCTGACGGCGCTGGACATGGACATCACCGTCGACAACGGCGCCTACATGTCGCTCGGGATCGTGATCCTCAACCGCGCCCTGCACATGCTCACGAGCTCCTACTACGTTCCCAACATCCACGTCACCTCGCGCCTCGTCTACACGAACAACCCGTGGGGAAGCGCGGCCCGCGGTGCCGGGCCGCCGCAGACCCACTACGCGCTCGAGTGCGCCATCGACCTGCTGGCCGAGAAGATGGGGATCGACCCGCTCGAATTCCGCCGGCGCAACTCGCTGCAGCCGGGCGAGACGAAGGCCACCGGGCACGTCGTGAAGGAGTGGCCGTTCCCCGGCCTGTGCGACGCGCTCCGGCCGAGGTACGAGGAGGCCCGGCGGGCAGCCGCCGCGAGTGCCGGCGACGGCGTCCGGCGCGGTGTCGGGCTGGGAGCCGCCGCCTTCGGCATCGCCATGCCCGGCGACAAGTCTGTGGCCGCCGTCGAGCTCGATCCGGACGATGGCGTGACGGTCTACGTCGCCGCCGCCGACCCGGGCGAGGGCAACGACTCCATGCTGAGCCAGCTGGTCGCGTCGGTCCTGGAGCTGCCGCTCGCGAAAGTCCGGCTCCGCACCCGGAGCACTGCCGATACCACCGCCTCGGGCCCGGCGTCGGGAAGCCGCGTGACCTACATGATCGGCGGCGCCGCGATCGACGCGGCGCGGCAGCTCCGCGCGGCGATGCAGGAGGAGGGCGCGCGCACCTGCGCCGCGTTCGTCGCGGCCGGCCGGCCAACCCGCTATGTCGGCCGACGCACGACGCTGGAGACCGCACCCCTCGACCCGCTGACCGGCCAGGGCCCCTCGTTCGAGGTCCAGGTCTTCTCGGTCCAGATGGCCGAGGTGGAGGTCAATACCGCGACCGGCGAGGTCAAGGTCATCCGCCTGACGTCGGCGGCCGACCCGGGGCGGGTCATCCACCCCCTGAACGTGGAGGGCCAGCTCGAGGGCGGGATGGACATGGGTGCCGGTTTCGCCCTCCGCGAGGAGTACGTCGCCGGGAGGACGAAGGACTGGGTCAGCTTCAAGTTCCCGAACATCCGCCACGCGATGGACCTGGCGACGATCCTCGTCGAGACTCCGCGCGAGCTCGGGACGCTGGGGTCGGTGGGCATCGGCGAGATGGCGATGGTGTCCACGGCGCCGGCGATCGTCAACGCGATCCGGGACGCGTGCGGGGCGATGGTCTACCGGCTGCCAGCCACGCCGGAACGGGTCAGGGCGGCCCTCGCGGCGGTGGACGCGAAGGCCGGCGGGATCGCCGCCGGGCGGTCCAGCGGGATGTGAGCGCCCGGCACGGGACCGGCACCTACACGGGTTCCGGTTGATGGCCGAGCCGATCCGCACCCGCGAGCTGCGCTCGGTCGCCGGTCGCGACGTCTATTTCGACACGGAGGGGTTCTTCTGGGACCCGGACGACTGGTGCGACGAGGCGGCCGAGGAGCTCGCCCGCGAGAGCGGCATCGAGCGCCTCGACGCCGTCCAGTGGCGCGTGCTCCGGTTTCTCCGCGCGTACTACCTCGACCAGGGGCGGGCGCCGCTGAACCGGGACCTCAAGGCCGGCACGGAGCTGAGCCTCGTCGAGCTCGAACGGCTCTTCCCGCAGGGGATCCGGCTGGGCGCACGGCGCCTGGCAGGGCTGCCGAACCCCAAGACGTGCCTGGACTGACCCGGGGACCGCGGCCATGACGAACCGCCTGATCTACCTCGACAACGCGGCCACCAGCTTCCCGAAACCCCCGCACGTGCTCCGGGAGATGGTGGAGATGTACGCGCGGATCGGGGCGTCGCCCGGTCGCGGCAACCACGACCTCGCCGCCCAGGCTGGCGCCGTCGTCGACGGGGCGCGGGCGCGGGTCGCCCGCTTCTTCGGTGCCCCGGACCCGACCCGGGTGATCTTCGCCGCCAACGCTTCGGACGCGCTCAACACCGTCATCCAGGGCCTGGTCCGTCCCGGCGACCACGTCGTGGCGACCCGCCTCGACCACAACTCCGTGCTGCGACCCCTGCATGCCCTCGCAGAGCGGGGGATGATCACCTGGGATCTCGCCCCCTTCGACGAGCGCGGCTTCGTCGACCCGGACGCTGTCGCTTCGCTCCTGCGCCCGAACACGCGGGCGGTCGTCATGTGCCATGCCTCGAACGTCCTTGGCACGCTCCAACCCGTGGCCGAGATCGCGCGCCGCTGCGCCGAGCGGGGCGTGCCACTGGTGGTCGACGCGGCCCAGTCGGCCGGCCAGGTCCCGATCGACATGGCCGCGCTCGGCATCGCCGCGCTCGCGTTCACCGGTCACAAGGCGATCTACGGGCCGTCCGGGATCGGCGGGCTCGTCCTCATGCCGGGCCTGGAGATCGAGACGACGCGCTTCGGCGGCACGGGCATGGACTCCGCCAGCCTGGTGCACAGCCGGGCCTACCCGCTTCGACTGGAGGTCGGCACGCTCAACCTGGTGGGCGTGATCGGGCTCTCGCTCGGCATCGACTTCGTGGAGGGGATCGGGCTGGAGACCCTCCACGAGCGCGAGATGGGGCTCCTCGCCCGGCTGCGTGACGGCCTTGCCGCGATCCCTGCGGTGATCCTCTACTGCGCGAGTGACCTGGCCGGGCACCTGCCCGTCCTCACGGCAAACGTCGAGGGCGTCCACCCGCAGGACGTCGGGGCGATCCTGGACGGCGACTTCGGGATCGCCGTGCGAGTCGGGGTGCACTGCGCCCCGCTCGTCCACCGCGACCTGGGCACGATCGAGCGGGGCGCGGTCCGCTTCAGCCTGGGCGCCTTCAACACGGCCGCCGAGATCGACGGCGCGATCGAGGCAATGCGCGCGATCCCTCACCCAGGGCGCCCCTGACGGCTCCGAGCGCTCCGGTCACGCCTGGGCCCGTCCGCGACGACGGCCGATCAGGCCTTGCCCCCTGACGCTCGCCAGACGAAACGCGCATCGATCGCTCGCTCGATCACGGCTGCGCCGCCGGCGCTCGTAGCCTCACGCAGGATCACCTCGGCAACAACCGGCCCTGAGTCGGGCTGATCGGTTCCGCCCCAGACGAGCCACATCAGGGTCTCGTCATTTGGGATCGCCAGCAGAGCAATCCCCAAGCCCTCCGTGCGCAGCGCGGCGGCGGTTCGTGCCTGGAGCTCCTCATACCAGTCTGTCGGTCGCTCACTCAACCCCGGTACGTACGCTTCGATGACGCGGTATCGAGCCCGCAAGGACGGTCGAACGGCGCCGCCCCGGCGACGCGCGGCCAGGGCTGGCTAATCCGCCGCGCCCAGGGGTCCTGGACGGACTCGCGGAAGGACGGCGACCCACAGCGAGACAATCAGGAGCCAGGCCAGCTCAAGCCCAAGGAAGCACCGTTCCCACAAGCCGCCCAAGGCGCGCTCGCGCAAGCCAGTCGAGACGAGAAGAAGCATCGAGACGACGCCTGCGGAGCGAGATGCCGAGGACGAGCCGCGAGGCGCCTCCCCAATCGACGGCGTACGACACACTCGCGACACGACGATGGTGCCGACCCCGATGCTCGCGAACGCCACGAGCGCGGCGAGCAGGTGGACGCGACCGTGCGCCGTGACCGTGGCTCCCCGGAGATCGTCCGGGAGGAACGCCAGGAGCCCGGAGGCCAGCGTCCAGGCGACGATCAGCCCGAGGCCAACCCGGGCGGCTGTGGTGCCGGTGGTCTCTCCGATCCCGCGGGAGGCCGACATCGGGCGGGCGTTGGTGACTCGAGCGCGCAACGAAACGCTGACCAGCGGAGCGATGGCCAACACGGCCGCAATCGAGGAGACGGCGCGGATCAGGAAGTTCAGGTCCATGAGCCAGGACCACGCTCCGTTGCCGTAGTCGCTCTCCGCATCGTGCAGGAGGCTCACGTCGGGGCGAAGCACGGCCATGCAGGCGTCAATCGCCACGTAGAGGACGACGCCAGCGACCGAGATCCACGCCCAGTGGCGGCCTGGTGGAACTGAGCCAGGGTCCACGGTGCGACTCACTTGCCCGGTGTGCGGAACGCACAACCTCCTGCCGCACCACCCGAGTGTCCGCGTCAAGGGTCGCTGAGTGACTCGTCGTCGCTGGATCCGCAGGACGCTCCACCCACCCCTGTCCTGCGACTCGAGTGGCAAGGACGGATCTGGTGCACCGAGACGCTCGCGGCCCGCCCGCACCGGAGATTGGCGCCGGACCGCGGCTCTCGCCACTAGACGATCACATCGCGCCATCGAAGGTGCCCGAGAGATTGCGCGCTGCATCCCGCCTGGTGGCGGCTCATCGTCGCGGGGACTCTGCGGGCCAGAGTCAGACGCGGAGGAGACGCATGTCCGACCAGATGCTCAGGCTCGTCGTCGGTGGCGTGCTGCTCGTGCACGGGCTCGGCCACAGCGGTGCGCTCGCGGCGCTCATCTGGCTCCGGGTCCGGCCCGGTGCCAACACGGGCAACTGGCTACCGGCCCGCTCGTGGCTCAATCCCTCGCTCCCGGCGGACACAGCCATGCGGCTCGCCAGCGCGTTCTGGATCGTGTCGCTCGCGGGGTTCGTCCTCGCCGCCCTGTCGTTCTGGGGCATTCTCATCCCTGACGGGGTGTGGCAGCCGCTGGGCGTGGGCACGGCGCTCGTCTCGCTCACCGGGATCGTCCTCTTCCTCGGCACCTGGCCCATCTTCAACACGGTCGCTGCCCTCGGCGTGAACGTAGCCGTGCTCGTGGCGGTGCTGTGGCTCCAGTGGCCGCCGGAGACTCTGTTCGCGAGGTGAGACGGCTGCGCTGCCGGTTATCCACGCTGGTGGTCGGCGAAGAACCGCCAGATGACCTCCGAGGCGCTGAACGTGCGGGTGGTCTTGCCGATGAGGGGGCTGGGCAGGTACTGCGGCCCGCCCGGCCAGGTGTGGCCGCCAGCCCCGATGCGATAGGCGATCACATCCGACCCGGAGCTGGTTCCGTGCCAGCTGCGGATGGTGGTGTCGGTGCCGAGCGAGGACACCACTGGGTCGGCGGTGGCCCCGTTGCGGGCCACCCAGAAGGCCAGCCACGCCTCGACTCCAAGGACCACCCCGCGCCGACGGCCCAGGGGACCGCGCACGGTGCCGCCCTCGTAGGGCACCAGGGGGTCGGCCGTGCCGTGGATCTGCAGGACCGGCACCGGGCAGGCGGGATGGCCATGGGCCACCACGTCGGGTGACGCCGTACCTGCGACTTGGCCGATGGCCGCGATGCGGTGCGCCCGCTCGACCGCCAGCCGCCCGGCCATGCTGGCCCCGTTGGACATGCCGGTCACGTACACGCGCCCCTGGTTGATGGGACCGCCGCCCGCCACGTGGTCGATGAGCGCGTCGAGGAAGCCCACGTCGTCCACGTCTCCGATCCGGACCCGGAAGGGGGCGTCGGGACGGCCGTCGTCCCAGTGCCCGCCGATGCCGCGCGGGACGGCCAGCACGAACCCTTCGCGGTCGGCCAGAGCGTACATGCCGGTCAGGCGGTCCACGGAGGCGGGAGTGCTACCGCCGCCGTGCAGGGCGATGACGAGGGGTCGCGGTCGAGCGTCGAGGACCGGGGGCACATGCAGCAGGTATTCGCGCCACCGATCGTTGTGGCGCAGGGCTACCGGGCGGGCGGGTGTCAGGCGATCCATGCGGCGGTCAGGTCCCTGGGCATCAGGGCATGGCCGACGCAGCCAACGCTCGTGACGTACCCCGTTGCGCCGGCTCGCTTGGACGAAGCCCCTCGACGGGCATGATGAAGCGACCGATCAACCGACGCCCTGCGTAGCGCGTCGCTCCTCGCCCACCGTGACGAGCAGGTCCCACGAGCTGCGGGCTGCCGACATCAGGAGGCCGATGATCACCGCCACGAGCCAATAGAGCGCGTTGGGCTGACCGGACAGGAGCCCGACGCCGGAGGCGGCGAGTCCGAGCACTGCCGCCGCAGGCAGCGCCAGATGCCAGAACGCCACCTCGCCC
>JARLHH010000158.1 GCA_031292335.1 Candidatus Limnocylindrales bacterium
ACGAGGTCGGCCGCCGCGTCCGCGCCGACGTGGCAGGCGATGAGCGGTGCGCCCCAGACGCGTGCGCCCGGGTGGACCAGGATGCCGAGCTCGTGGGCGCGCCGGTCGAGCGCGGTGGACACGACCTGGCCGGCGCGCCAGGCCGCCTCGCTGGTGGACCGGTACGGCGACCGACCGATGGGTGCCACGTCGAGCCCGAAGGCGATGTCGCGCATGGTGGCGTTGCCAACCACGACCACCTCGACGACCTGGTGACGGTCGACGTTCCAGGCGGCGTAGAGGCGCGCGAGCTCGTGGTTGAGCGCCCGGCGGAGCGCCCGGCGCAGCTCGCCCGGATGCTCGCCGTCATAGCTGATCCGCGCCATGACGTCGCTGCCGGCGAACTGCTGCGGGTTCTCGAAGGCGGCCGCCGCGAGCGCCTCGCCGGACCCGAGGTCCACGAGCTCCAGGACGACCGTCGTGGTCCCGATGTCGAGGGCGATGCCGTACAGCCGCTCCCGCGCCGGGCCGAGGTCGTCCAGCGCGGTCCCGTCCTCCGCGAGCAATCGCACGCGCCCGTTGATCACCCGCACCGCCGGGTCCACTTCGAGCGCCGGCCCGTCCGGCGGCATGAAGATGTGCAGCCGGCGGCGGAGGACGGCGAACTCGACGTCCCGGTCGTCGCGCTCCACGACGGCCCGGCAGGCGAGCCGGTAGCCCGGCCGAAGGAAGGCCTCCTCGGCGCCCGGGGCGGCGAGGGCTTCACTCCCGGAGGTCACCTCGACGATGCACTCGTGGCAGCGCCCGGACCGGCGGCACGAGGCCGGCACGACGAGCGCAAGCTCGTCGGCCGCGTCGAAGAGCGTCCGCCCGGGAACGAGCGGCACACGATGCCCCGCGTGGACGAGAGCCGGCGCCATCCCCGTAGCATAGGTGGAGCCGGCACCGCCGCGGAGCGACGATCGGCAGGTTGCGCACGGAATCGGCGGGCCGCCGCGTCGGTTCACCGCTCTTGCCCACTCGCCGCGACCCCACTTGACCTTGCGCTTCGTCAGACGATACTTACCGTCCATGGAAGCGAACCCACGCGCTCTCGATGTCCTTGGTGATCCGACCCGCCGCGCGATCGTCGGCCGGCTCCGGCGCGGGCCGTGCCCGGTGGGCCGGCTTGCGGAGGGCATGCCGGTCAGCCGCCCGGCCGTCTCGCAGCACCTGACCGTCCTCCGGACCGCGGGCCTCGTCAGCGAGCACCGCGAGGGCACGCGCCGGATCTACCGGCTGGAGGTGGCCGGGTTCGAGGAGCTCCAGCGCTGGGTGGACGCGCTCGCAGCCGATGCGCGGTCCGGTGGCGCAGCCCCGGAGAAGGTGGCGACCGCATTCGGCGGCGCGGCCGGGGAGTCGCCGGCCACGGCGAGCCGGCCGGAGAAGAAGGCCGTGCCGCCGGTCGCGCCGAAGGATGCCGGCGGCAAGAAGAAGCACGGGAAGAAGCGCGCGGGCAGGAAGTAGGAGCGGCGGCCGGGCGGTCCGCCCGAAGGCCGGCTTCAGCCCGGCGCCAGCTCGCCGACGATCCAGGCTGCCAGCGTCCGGGCGCAGGCCTCGACCTCGTCCAGCGCGACATGCTCGTCCGCGGCGTGGGCCACCCGGACATCGCCCGGTCCGAACAGCACGCACGGGGTGTGCCCCTCGTTGATGAGCAGCCGCATGTCCGATCCGTACGGGACACCCACCAGGGAAGGCCGGCGGCCCGTCACGGCCGCTGCAGTCGCGGCCAGGCCCATGGGAAGGGGGTGGCCGGCCGGGACCTCGCACGAAGAGAAGCGCCCGCCCCAGATCTCGAGCGTGGCCGGGTGGTCTCGGAGCCAGGGGTCCGCGTCGCACGCCGCCTTGATCGCCGCGCGCAGCTCCGCCTCCGCCCCGGCCGCCGTCTGGCCGGCCCGGACCCCGTAGCGTCCCTCGGCGACGACCCGGTCCGGCAGGCTGGACGCCCACTCGCCGCCCCGCACGGTGCCGATGATCGTGGCGTAGGGGAGCCCGAGTGCCCGCATCTCGGGCCGCATCTCGGCGGCATTGCGGGCCGTCTCGTCGGCGCGGAGCGCGGCGTGCAGCAGCTCGAGGTTGTCCAGCGCGGAGACGCCTTCCCGCCGCGTCGAGGCGTGCGCGGCGCGCCCGGGGACCGCCAGGCGGAACGTGATCGCGCCTGCGGAGACGGTGACGACGTCCAGGCGGGTCGGCTCCGGGATCACGGCCGCGTCGCCGACGTAGCCGGCCCGGATCGCGGCGAACGTGCCCGCCCCGCCGTCCTCCTCGGACGCGACGCCCAGCAGGATCACCTCGCCGGCCAGGCCGTCCGGCCCGGGGGAACGCGAGACGGCCCGCATCGCCTCGAGCGCGGCCACCAGCCCGCCCTTCATGTCGCACGCGCCGCGCCCGAACACGCGCCCGTCCCTGCTCTCCGGCACGAACGCGGGCGTGGTCCAACTGGCCGGTTCGCCGGCCGGCACCACGTCCGTGTGGGCCACGAGCAGGAGCCGCTTCCCGGGCCGTGCGCCCCGGAGCGTGCCGGCGACGAGCGGGAGCGCGGTTCGCGGCACCTCCATGCCCGGGAACGCCGGGTCCGCGGCGAGCGCCACCGGGTCGGCGTCCCAGGCGTGCACGCCGAAGCCGCCGGCCTCGAGTCGTCGCGCGAGGTGGTCCCGGGCAGGACCCTCGCTGCCCGTCAGCGACGGGATCGCGCAGAAGGCCAGGAGGTCCGCCGTGATGGCCGCCCGGTCGACCGCGTCCGCAGCTGCCCGCTGGACCGGACCCAGGCTGGTCGCCGCCGGACCCGGCTGCCCGGTGAAGTCGCTGTCGCTCATGTCCGCCGGAGGATCGGCCGAGTCAGGCAGGTCGGGCCGCCGGAGCCGTTGACCCCGATCTCGTGCGCCGGATACGCGTGCACCTCGCATCCGGCCGCCTCCAGCGCGCGCCGTGTCAACGGGTTGCCGTCGGCGACGACGCAGACGCCCGGCCGGACGGCGAGGACGTTGCAGCCGAGCGTCGGGAACTCCGGATCCGGCACGCTGATCAGCCGGACCCCGAGATCGCCCAGCAGCTCCCAGAGCCCCGCGGGCAGCAGCGGCAGGTAGACGACGGCGAGGTCGTCCGCGACGGGAGAGATCACCGACAGGAGGTGGAGCAGCTCCGCGGCGCCGCGCCAGAAGGGAACGTCGAAGACGTGCACGTCGCCGCCGACCAGGCCGGCGAGCTGGCGCGCTCCCGCGTCGTTCGTGCGGAGCGTCCGGCCAATGCAGAAGAGGTCCGGCCGGAGCCAGAACGTGTCGCCGCCGTCGACCGTGCCGGGCTCGCGAATCCTGCCCAGCGTGGGGATCCCGCGCGCGCGCGTCCAGCGTTCGAGCTCGCCCTCCTCCCCGCGACGGGTTGGCTTTCCGGAGCGCAGCGGGATCGCGCCCCGATCGGTGACCAGGAGCGGATCGAACGGGTAGGTGAGGTCCGGGTGCGGGGCATCCGACCCGAGGTCATGGACGACGACGCCCAGCCGGCACAGCAGGTCCGTGAACGCGTCGTGCTCCGCCTGGGCCCGCTCCAGGTCCACCGGGTGGACAAACCCGTGCGCCGGGTCGTCGAACGCGCGACCGAACGCGCTGCGCGGGCGCTGGACCAGGGCCTCGACGAGCGGCGCTGTCATCGAGGGCGCACCGTACGCGGCGAACGGGACGGGCGCTCCAGGCTGACCGGGCATCAGCGCAGGATACGCCCGGCCCCGCGGGCGCGGCCGGCCGCGCCGCCCGATCGGTATCCGGGAGGTACACTCTGTCCCCGGTCGCGCATCGCACCGGTGCGGCTCAGGAGAGGAACGGATGACGAAGCACTCCAAGCGGGAGCGCGAGCGGCGCGCCGAGGAGACCGAGCGGGTCAAGCAGATCGAGGCGGCATGGATCGGCAGCCTCCCGCCCGCCGTCGCCAAGGCGTTCGCGACGAGCGTCGAGGCGGCGCGAGCCCGGGGCCCGGAGCCTCGCCGGCCGGACATGGCACCGGGAACGCTGCCGCGGCCGCCCCGCCCGGGCCACGAGCCGAAGATCAAGGAGCGTGAGCCCGCGCGCGGTCGCCGGGAGCGCTAGGGCGGCCTTTTCCTCTCAGCCGGTGACGCGCTCCACCAGCCGCCCCACCTGGTAGCCGACGGCCGCCGCCTCGGCCGAGAGACGGGCGGCCAGCTCGGCGGCCGCGACCAGCAGCTGCGCGGACGCGTCGCCGGGTGCGGCCTCCTCCGCGGCGGCGTCGACGGCGGCCACGACGACGAGCCAGCGGAGCGCCTGCTCGAACGACTCGCGGTTCACGTACGCGATTCCCTCGTGGCGGTTGACCCCGAGCCAGCGGCCCAGGTCGTCGTCGGCGAACCAGGCCCGGACGAGCCGGCCCGCCCGTTCGGCGACGGGCGCCGCGAGCGCGGCTTCCCCGGGCCGGGCGCATAGGTGCCGGACGGCCTCCACGGTCCACCAGGCGGCGCCTTCGTCGAGGCCGCGCCAGCGATACGCGTCCGCCATCACGCGACCGATCCCGGCCCGGTCGAACCACCCTCGCCCGCGGCGGGCGGCGGCATCCGGCTCCAGGACGCCCGCGAGCGCGTCGGCCGCCAGCCAGCCGAGCAGCGCGCCCCAGGTCGCGGTGTCGGGAGGCAGGCCGACCGCGACGGTGGCGCGAGCCCGGGCAAGAGCTGCCGCGTCGGCCGGATCGAGGCCTGCCCCTGTCTGCGGGAGGCCGAGCGCCGGATCCGTGGCGAGCAGGAGCGCACTCCGAAGCCGGGCCTCGAAGCGCTTCGCGAGCGCGTCGATCGACGCGTCGTCGATCGCCGTGCCCGTCGCTTCGCGCGCACCCCGCAGCGCGTCCGCACAGCGGGCGGCGGCCGACGCCGCCACCTGGCGCAGGTCGGGCAGGACCACGGCAGGCTCGGCGGACGTGGCCGGTTGCGTGGCCGGTGCGGCCACCGGTTCGGCGGCGACTGCCTCGGCGGCGACTGCCTCGGCCGCGGCCGCCGGCCCTTCGGCGTGCGCGTCCGCTGTCGCGTCTGCCCGGACGCTGCCGGAGCCCGTGGTCGCGGAGGCGATCCGGACCCGCCCTGCGAGCGTAGCCCCGACCGCATCGACCAGGTCGCGCAGCTGGCCCTCGTTCATCACGATCGCAACCGCGTCGTGGAGCGGGCGAAGACGCCGCTCCACGAGGGCCGCCTCGACGCTCGGGACGCCCGCGCCGCCGAGCTCGGCGGCCAGCGCCCGGTACTCGGCGGCTGCCTGGCCGCCGATCTCGCGCCAGCCCATGTAGACGTGCGTGGCATATGCGTCGAGCACGACCCGGAACCCGTGGGTGCGCAGGTCGGAGATCTCCCGCACGTGCTCCACGCCGGCCAGGACGTCGCGGTAGATCGTCACCGCTCCCGGCTCGGCGGTCAGCCCCAGGCCCTCGACGAGGTTCGACCGGACCAGGTGCTTCTCGCCGTCGGGACCCTTCTCCGCGAAGGCGACGCTCTGGCGGATGCGCCCGCGCATGGATCCGAAGCGGTTGTGGTAGATCACGAGCGCCCGGTCGTCGCCGCTCCGGTTCGAGTACGCGAAGACGTCCTCGTTGACATGGCCGGCGTCGTCGATCACGTCGTAGAGGCGGAAGTCGCGGACCTCGGCGAAGAGCCGGCGCCGATGAAGGAGCGGGAAGATCTGCCACTCGTGGCGTCCCACCAGCGCTTCGTTCGGGCGCTCGTCCCAGTAGGCGCGCCGGAACTCCATCCCGTACTTCTCGGCGAAGCCCTCCACCTGACCGTGGCCGAACATCGGCAGGCCGGGCATCGTGGACATCATGGTCGCGATCCCGAAGTACTTGTCGCCGGTTCCGAACTGGTCGACCGCGGTCTTTTCGTCCGGGTTGTTCATGAAGTTGACGTAGCGCTTCAGGATCTCCGGGTCGAACTCCAGGGTGTTCTTGACGACCAGCCGGTAGTCCGCGTTCTTCTCGTCACGGAGCATGTTCATGAAGGCGCTGTTGTACACGCGGTGCATGCCCAGCGTCCGGACGAAGTAGCCCTCCATCAGCCAGAACGCCTCGGCGAGGAGGAGCGTGTCGGGGACCTCCGCGGCCACCCGGTCCACGACCTCGCGCCAGAACTCGACCGGGATCGCGGCGTCGAAGGCGGCCTTCGACATGGCCGACTCGGCCCGGGACGGGATCGCGCCGCCCTGGCCGGGCTCGGGGTACCAGAGCCGTTCGATGTGCTTCTTCGCCAGCGTCATGGCGGCGTCGAAGCGGATGATCGGGAAGCGCCGGGCGACTGCCAGGATCGTCTGGATCACTGCCTCGCGCACGTCCGGGCGCAGGTAGTCCAGCTGGGCGGTGTCGTTCCACGGCATGCTCGTCCCATCGTTGCCGTGGTACACGAAGCGGACCTGACCGGTCCAGCGGTCTTCGCGCTTGAACACGACGGCGGCGTCGGTCGCGTCCCAGTAGTGGTCCTCCAGGTAGACGCCGACCCGCGGGTCTGAGGACAGGTCGGGGCCACTGAAGCTGTAGGCGGGGTAGGGCGCGTCGGGCCGGGAGAGGAACCAGTCCGGGTGCTCCATGACCCAGCGCGAATCGATGCCCATGTGGTTCGGGACCATGTCCGAGGCCAGGCGGATGCCGCGTGACCAGGCGCGATCGCGGAGGTTCGCGTAGGCCGCCTCGCCGCCCAGGTCGTCGGCGATCGCGTAGTCGCGCAGCGAATAGGCGGAGGCGACGGCGTCGGGGTTCCCGCGGAGCTGCTTGATTCGCTGGGAGGCGGCGCTCCGTTCCCAGAGCCCGATCAGCCAGAGCCCGCTGAAGCCCCAGCGGGCCAGCCTGTCCAGCTCCTCGTCGGGGATCTCGTCGAGGCGGCGGATCGGCCGCCCGTGCGACTTCGAGAGCTGGTCAAGCCAGACGTACGTGCTCTTTGCCATGATGACCGCGCGGGGCATCCAGGCCTTGTCCTCGGAGAAGCGCTCCGGTTCCACGTCCAGTCCTCCGAAGTCGGGAGGCTCGGCGGCGCCGCCCGCGCCGGGGCCGCCATGGAAGCGAAGCCAGAGGGCGCGCTCGTCCTCCGCCACGATGTCGATGCCGGTCACGAGCCGGTCAAGCAGCGCCGCGAAGCGGTCGCCGAGCGCCGCGGCCAGGAACGCGCCCCAGCGGGCTCGGATCCAGCGGAGCTGCCCGCCGAGGCTGGCCGGTTCCGCGAGGGCAGGCGCCCGCAGCATCGAGACGAGGTCCTGGCTGTCCGGCCCGAACGGCGTCCGGCCGGCGAAGAAGCGGCCGAGCTCCTCGATCACGGACCGGTAGCGCGTGGCGGCCGCCAGGTCGGCGTCGTCGAACAGCTCCCGGAAGGGATCGGCGGCCGGGTTCGAGTTGGCGAGCCAGCAGTTGACCAGCTCCTCGAGCGCGATCTCGCGGTTGGGCGTCCCGTCGGTCTCGCCCGCGAGGTACGCGCCCACGCTCAGCTCGCCGCGGTGGACGGCGAGCGGCGGGAAGCGCTCGGTGAACCGGGCGAGGGTCGCGTCCGTCGCGTCCGTGCCGACGAGCTCGTCGAGGTGGTCGAGCGCGTCGTCGATCGCCTCCGGGTCCTCCTGCTCGCGATAGATCCCCACCACGGCATGCAGCACTTCGTCGACCAGGCCGAGGGCGTTGAGCTCACCCGGACTGACCACCGCGTCGGCCAGCCCGTCGGTCCGTCGCCGGGCGGTCATCTCCGCGGCCAGGCTGCGCACCGCCCGCAGGTTCGCCAGGACGACGTTGCCGGAAAGCTCGAAGAGCGTCTCGTTCAGGCGATACCGGGCCCGTGCATCCGCCGAGACGTGAAACTCGCGCCGGCTCATGGCGTCATCGGGATCCCGAACAGGCGGATCTCACTGATCGGGGCCTGCGTCGTCGGGCTGCCAACCGCCGGCGTCTTCTTGGCCGGGTACCAGTCGAGGACCGTGATCCGCAGCCGGGTCACGCCCACGACCCCGAGCTGGGGTGGGATGTCGACCCGCTGGGATCCTTCGACGTCCACCAGCTTGAGAGGGATGGCGATCTGGTTGTCGAACCGGATCGTCACGTTGCGGGGTCGATCGTTGCCGAAGTAGATGTCCTGGGTGCGCTGCCAGCCGTTCCAGAGCTGAATCTGGGTGACCGCGGCCGGGGCGAAGGTGACCTCGAGCCACTGGTCAGCCGGGCTGTTCGTGCCCATCTTCCAGGATGTGGTCGGGTCACCGTCGATGGCGGCCGACGGCGGGTGGTTCGCGAGCGACGACGAGGCAGTTGCCCCGGTCAGCGTGAGGGCGATCGCCGGGCCGGGAGGGAGCGTCGCCGGCGCCGCCGACGGCCCGGGGCTCGCGGCGCCCGCGGAGGACGCCGACGCCGACGCGTTCGGGAGGGACGCACCGGCTGACGCCGACGTAGCTGTGGACGGGCTCGTGCCCGGCGGCGCCGGCGTGGCCTTGCCTGCTCCACCGCCGAGAAGGATCGCGGCACCGCCGCCCGCGAGCAGCAGGAACAGGATGCCCGCCCCGACGACCAGCGGGAGCGGGTTGCGGCCCCGGCGCACGGCGGGAACGGCCGCTTCCGGCGTGACCGACGGGTGTGCGACCGGACGGGTTGGCCCGGACGGGAACTCCCAGGTTGGCCCGGTCGCCGCCGGCGGTGTCGCTGGTCCAGCCGGGGGTGGGACGGGTCCCGTC
>JARLHH010000159.1 GCA_031292335.1 Candidatus Limnocylindrales bacterium
CCTGGTGGATCGAGACGTTGTGGGGGATCCCCGCGTCGTTGTTGGTGAAGGCGATCTGGAAGGGCGTGTTGGCCGGGGCGGTCAGGTCGGTCTGGTCGTAGGCGATGTTGCCCGCCGCGAGCTGGAGCACCGTCTCCGCGGAGCCGCCCGAGGCGGCCGGCGAGCCGGACGGGCTGCCGCTGGGCGCCGCGCTCGCTGCCGCGCCGCTGGGCGCCGCGCTCGCGGCCGCAGACGGGGCGGCCGAAGCGGCTGAGGTGAACGCGTCCTTCCAGCACGCTGGAACCGGGGTCGCGCCCGCCGGCAGGACGTAGCTCGGGTCACGCCAGCCGGACATGGTGACGGTCTGGCCGGTTGTCGGGTCGGTGCCCTGGAACTGCACGGTGGACGGGGCCGTGATGAACGCGATCAGCTCCTGGAGGTTCCGGTAGTTCAACGGCCCGGGTGGGTTGCCCTGGTCCGACCAGATCGGCATCAGCGAGTTCGCATCACCGCACACGTAGCGGCCGCCCACCGTGAGCACGCTCATCAGGTAGCCCGGCGTGAGGTGCGTCAGGAGCTTCGCCTGGTCGTTGAGGGTCGGCCCGATCCCGCCCTGGCCCTGGGCCCCGTGGCAGCGCGCGCAGTTCGCCTCGAACAGCGCGTACCCCTGGGTCACGGCCGTGACCTGCTGGACGGCGACTTCGTTGGCGAGGCGACTGGAGTTGGCGACGCCGGGAACACCCAGGTCGTAGAAGTAATAGACGATCACGAACAGGGAGACGATCGTGACGGCCAGGAAGGCGACCCAGCGCGCGCTGGCGCTCTGGGTGACGATCTTCGCGGCGCGTTCCGGCGTCAGGCCGGCGGTGTGCGCGCTCGGGTGCGCGGTGAACCGATCCACCTCCGCGGGCTCGCGCGGGACCACCGCACCCGGCTCAGACGGGACCGCCGGGTCCGGCTCGCGCGGGACGGGCAGGCGCTCGTCCGGGCGCTGGCCTGGCTGGTCGGTCATTGAAGGCCGTCGGTCGTGGTCATGGCGATCAGATGCAGCCGGTCGGGCTCAGGGAGGGAATGAGGCCCGGCTGGCCGAGCGCAATTGGCAGCGGGCCAAGCGTGAGCTTGCTCGTGTCGAGGGTGAGCTTGCCGTCGCCTCCGACGCTGACGGCGAACCGGTCCAGCGAGCGCGGCGCCGGGCCCAGCTCCTTGACCTTGGTCCCCAGCCGGTCGTAGCGGGAACCGTGGCAGGGGCACTCGAACCAGTAGCTCTTGATGCAGAAGTTCGGCTTGCAGCCCAGGTGCGTGCAGCGCTGGTAGAGGGCCCGCACGTTCAGGGCGGTCCCGTCGCCGGTTGCGTCGTCGCCCGGAATGAACTCCTGGCGGGTCGTGTCCACCAGCACGATGAACGACCGGGCGTCCTGGTAGTAGGCG
Organism: Candidatus Limnocylindrales bacterium; assembly: GCA_031292335.1. GTDB lineage: Bacteria > Chloroflexota > Limnocylindria > Limnocylindrales > CSP1-4 > CTSoil-043. The sequence goes on from JARLHH010000159.1 coordinate 1,408, forward strand.
GGGTAGCCGTCGCCGAACGGGATCAGCGCGTTGGCGTTCTTGACGTCCGTGAACGAGCCCAGCGGGACCTTGCCGCCGAAGCCACCGGACAGGTTCGGCCACAGGAACCCCAGGGTGCCCGCCGAGACCTCCAGGAGCCAGAGGCCGACTCCGGCGCCGAGCGAGGTTCGCAGGAGCTGCCGCCGCGAGAGGCCTTTCGGCGCCTCGTTGCGCATGGACTTGAGCGCCTCGCTGGTGAGGGCTCCGGGCTTGCTGGCAGGCTCGACGTGGTAGTTGCTCATGGGACGCTCACAGGCTGAAGTGGAAGCCGCTGACCCAGGGCAGCGTGAACGCGTATCCGGGGCCGCGGAAGAAGATGCCCAGGAACGTCAGCACGAGCCCGAGGCCACAGAACAGGGAGAAGAGCACGACTGCCGTCTTGCGATCCGAGGGCCGGTTGGCCCGGATGTTCTCGCGGTCCACGAACGGGATCATCGCCGCGCCGACCAGCACGAACAGGGGCACGAGCGCTCCCGCCACGGTCGGGTGGAAGTAGGCCAGCAGCTCCTGGAGCCCCAGGAAGTACCACGGCGCCTTCGCCACCTCCGGCGTGACGTTCGGGTTGGCGAGCTCCTCGAGCGGGGCGTTCACGAACAGGCCCATGAACAGCAGGAAGACGCTCATGAAGACCGCGGCCAGGAACTCGATCGAGAGCAGGTGCGGCCAGGTCATGACCGTGTCGTCGGGTTCCTTCTGGACCCGCACCACGGCGTCCTGCTTCACGAGCGCGAGCAGGCGATACGGCCGCGCCGACATCGGCACGCGCTGCTTGTCGATCTCCGTCCGGCGGGCGGGATCGACCGGCAGGACGACGCGGTGCTCCGGCGGTGCCTTCTGGTCGGTCATGCCACGGCTCCCGGGGCTGCGAGGACGCGATGGCCCGTCATAGCGGCCCGCTGATCCCGCCGTCCTTGCGGATACGCCAGAAGTGCACCGCAAGGAAGACCGCCGCCACTAACGGGAAGACCATGATGTGGAGGACGTAGAAGCGGAGCAGCGTGTTGCCGCTCACCTCCAGTCCCGCCAGCAGCAGCGTCTTGGAGGGCGTGTTGAAGAGCGGCGCGTAGCCGGCCATGTTGGAGCCGATCGTGATGGCCCAGTAGGCGATCTGGTCCCACGGCAACAGGTAGCCCGTGAAGCTCAGGAAGAGGGTCAGGAAGAGCAGCACCACGCCCACCACCCAGTTGAACTCGCGGGGCGGCTTGTAGGCACCGTGGTAGAAGACCCGCATCATGTGCAGGAAGACGAAGAAGACCATCAGGTGGGCAGCCCACCGGTGGATGTTGCGGGTCAGCAGCCCGAACGGGACCTGCGACTGGATCTGCAGGATGTCCGAGTACGCCTGGGTGGCGGATGGGGCGTAGAAGAACATCAGGTAGACGCCGGTCACGGTCAGCACGAGGAAGAGGAAGAAGGAGAGCCCACCCAGGCAGAAGGTGTAGGCGAACTTCACCGCATGCTGGCGCACGCGGACCGGGTGCAGGTGGAGGAAGACGTTGTTCATCACCGCGTACGCCCGCGACCGTTCGTCGTTGGGGTACGGGTTGCGGAAGATGGACCGGAAGACGGGGCTCCGCCGGATCGTCTGATCCACCCGCTCCAGGAAGCTCACCTGGCCCCTCCTGCGACGCCGGGCGTCCCGGCAAGCTGCGCATCCCGGTACGACTCCTTGTAGAGCCGGCCGTCCGTCGAGATCTCCTGGAGCTCGAACCGCTCCATCGTAATGGCGTCGAACGGGCAGCGCTTCACGCACAGGGCGCAGCGGATGCAGCGCTCCTCGTCGAGGATCATGGCGGCGCCCTGCTCCCAGCCGTAGGCTTCCTCGAGCTCGGGCAGGAACCCCTCGGACTTCATCTGGTTGACGTCGATCATGTGGATGACGCCCTCCGGGCAGACGTCGGCGCAGGCGCCGCACAGGACGCACCGGAATGGGTCGAACCAGATGTTGTAGTTGCACATCAGGCAACGGGTTGATTCGGCGACCGCGTGCGTGGCGCTGTAGCCCAGCTCCACGCCGGTCGTGAAGTTGACCTCCGGCTCGCGCGATGCCATGCGGGACTCCACCGGCAGCATCGGGATGTGCTGGCGCGGCAGCACGTCGTAGTACTCCGGCATGTCGTGGCGCCAGGACGACGTGATCTTGACGTTGGCGGCCACCGTCACGTCGACCCGCCCGCTCAGGTACCGGTCGATCGCGTACGCGCACTTCTTGCCGTGCCCGGCCGCCTCGATCAGGGTCGCCGGCCCGGTCACGAAGTCCCCGGCGGCGAACACGCCGCGCACGTTCGTCGCGTAGGTCGCCGGATCCACCTTGAGCCGGCCCCGGGCAACCTCGAAGGTCGCCTCAACGGGCAGGAAGCTGAGGTCCGCGGCCTGGGAGACGGCCGGGATGACGGTGTCGGCGGGGACGACGAACTCGGAGCCGGGAATCGGCACCGGCGAACGGCGGCCGGAGGCGTCGGGCTCGCCGAGCTTGTTGCGGATGAAGCGGACGCCGGTCAGCTTCCCGTCCTCGCCGACCAGCTCGATCGGGCTGACCAGGAACTCCATCCTGACGCCCTCCCGTTCGGTCTCCCCCAGCTCCTCCTCGTCCACGACGAGCTCCGAGCGCGTTCGGCGGTACGCAATCGTGACGTTCTCGGCGCCGTGGCGGAGGCTGGTCCGCGAGCAGTCCATCGCGGTGTAGCCGCCGCCGACCACGACGACGTTGCGACCCACCTCCAGCGGCTCGCCCAGGTTCGCCTTCTTCATGAACTCGACGCCGTACTGCACGCCGGCAAGCTCGGCCCCGGGAATGTCGAGCCCCACCGCATCCATCGCGCCGGCGCAGATCGCGACGCTGTCGAAGTCGCGGAGCAGGGTCTCGAAGCTGATGTCCGGCCCGATCTTCGTGTTGTACCGGAAGGTGACGCCCAGCCGCTCCACGAGCCGCACGTCCATCTCGATCGCCTCGCGGGGCAGCCGGAAGGCGGGCACGCCGATCAGCATCGTGCCGCCGGCGAACGGGAGGCTGTCGAAGACGGTTACGCGATAGCCCTTGACCGCGAGCTCGCGGGCGACCGCGATGCCCGCCGGCCCGGCCCCGACCACCGCGACGCGCTCGTCCCGCGGCGTGATCGGGGGCAGGACGTCCGGGATCCCGGATGCCTCGTGCCACTCGACGAGGAACCGCTTCATCGCCCGGATGGCGAGCGGCCGGTCGATGTCACCGCGGCGACACGCGCGCTCGCACGGCGCGGAGCAGACGTAGGCGCACATCGCGGCGACCGGGTTGGGCTCCCGCGAGAGGAGGTATCCCTCCTCGAAGCGGCCCTCCGCGGCCAGGTTGAGGTAGCCGCGGCAGTTCGTCCCCACCGGGCAGGCTTCCTGGCATTCGATGTTGCACTGGAGCCAGGAGGCGTCCACCGGCTGGACGAGGAACTCCTGGTTGGGGTCGATGGGCACGCTGCGTGGGCCTCGTTCGTACCTGCGGCTGCCGGAGCTGGGGAGCGCGGATGCGGCGCGGCGCGTGTGCCGGCCGACGCCGGAAATCGACGCTGCGCAATCTACACGACGATGCGCACTCGTGCACGCATGTGCCCAGGTGCCCGATGCGTGGACCCCGCCGTGGTCGGATGGACGCGCCGTGCTCGGATCGACGCGGCGGGTTCGCATTGACGTGCCGCGATCGCGCAGCTACGCTCGACCCGCGGCCGCGTCCCGTCGTTCGCCGCGTCGATCTCATGGAGCAGACCGAGGACCATCAGAGTGAGTCCCAGCGAGTTCGTCTTCCTGGCCTGCGGTCTCGCCCTCGGCCTCCTGGCTGGCGGCGCGGCGATCGAGGTCTTCCGGGCTCGTCCGGCCGCCCAGCGCGGGGTTCGCGTGACGATCTCCGCCGGTCCGGGCAACGCCCGGGCGGCGACGCTGGCGACACCGTTGCTGGCGTCCGAGCTGGCCCGCGGGCGCGACGACGCCTTCGCCCCCGACGCCCGCCCAAGCGAACGGCCGTTCGGCTCCGGCACGCTGGAACCCGCCCCGCGACCGGCGCTCCCGGCACCCGCCTTCGGCGCGGGGCCGGGAACCGCCCAGGCCGAGCCGGTGGACCCGTGCTCCGCACAGCGCGCGGCGGCGGACGATGCATGCGGGCGCGCCAATCGCCTGGCCGCGGTGGCAGCGGTGGCCCAGGATCGGTTGCGCGAGACGCGACGCGCCTACGACGAGCACGTGGCTCGTCGCGACCGGGCCGCCGAGACGATCGACCCGCGCGCCATCCGCGCGGCCAAGGACGACGCGCAGGCGCAGTTCCGACGCAGCCGGCTCGCCGCCCGCGACCGGGCGGCGATCGAGGCGGCCGCCGCAGCCTGGCTGCGCGAGATCAACCGGATCAACGCCCGGAGCCGCGCCTCGGCACTGGTGATGTCCCGGGAAGCCGCCGTCGAGGTCGAGCTCCTCAAGGCGGTCGACAAAGCGGGGCTGGATGCGGATGTCGCCCGGATCGGGAGCGAACACGCGGCCGAGGAGTGCCGGGCCGCGCGGATGGCCCTGGCGACATGCGAGGAAGCCGAGCGCCTTGGGACTCCCCTGCCAGAGGCGGCTGCCCCGGCGTCGCCGCGGCGGCCGGCGCCGGAGGCCGAGGCTGCGATGGATCTGCCGGCAGCGGCCGGCCAGGACGTCGCGATCCTGCGGCTCCTGCGGGGCGACCGCGCGACGATGCGCTCGGTCGTGGACCGCCTCGCGGGAAGCGATCCCATCGAACAACGCCGCTGGCAGCTCCTCATGTCGGACCTGGTCGATGCCATCATGGCCCGGGCGATCGACGCGTCCGCGCTCAACTTCCCGACCGACCACGTCTTCTGGGGACCGTACTCGCAGGAGCGGTGCCGCGACATCGCCTCCGCCATGGCGGCACTCGGCTACCGGTTCGACGGCATGGGCGGCTTCGCCGACGGGCGCGTGCCGAGCCAGCGCGACCTCTCGCTCGCCGTCGGCTACGCCGGCGAGGACCCGATGCGGGTCCGCTTCTGGCCGTCGGAGGCGGCCATGCCGGCGCTTTTCCAGGACGTGCAGGTCGACGCCGGGCGCTACCTCGCCGAGGCGGCCGGCGGCCTGACGATGGGCGAGATGCTGGACCTGCTGGGCCGCCGGGCGGAGCCACTTGCCGAGCTCTGGAACGCCTGGGGTCGCGTCCGTCCCATGCTGCTGGACGCCGCCTGAGAAGACCTACGCGGTCGGTGGCGCCTGGTCGTCATCGTCGTCGAGGACGACGAGGCGGAAGGCCTCCGCGGACCGCGCGCCGATCGCACTGCCGTCCTCGGCGGCCCATGCGCGCATCCGCTCGGCGAAGCCCTCGTCCGCGCTGAACTGGCTCGGGTGGCAGCGCAGGGCCTCGATCTTGCGGTCCAGGGTGGGCCCGACCTCGACCCAGGCGGTCGGCGCGCCGGGCCAGAACAGGTAGATCCGGCGAACCCGGTGCGGGGCCAGCCCTGCCCGCACCAGGTTCGGGAATGCCATCGGGTTGCGGGCAGCCGGATACACGGCGTCGACGGCGGCGATCCCTGCCGCGCGGTGGTCGGTGTGATTGACGCCGCCTCCACGGTAGAAGAGGACCTCGGGATCGTGGGTCAGGACCGCGTCGGGTCGGAACTCGCGGATCTCGCGCACCAGGAGCTCCCGGAGCGGGAGCCCGTTGGCGAGGGCCCCGTCCGGCTGGTGCAGGAAGCGCACGTCGTCGTAGCCGACGACCCCGGCCGCGCGGCGCTGCTCGGCCTCGCGAACGGCCGCCAGCTCCAGCGGGTCCAGCGTCGGGTCCTCGCCGCCCTGATCGCCGCTCGTGCAGCACACGAGCCGGCCCACGGACCCCGCGTCGATCCACCTCGCGGCCGTGGCGGCGGGGCCGAAGTCGGCGTCGTCGGGGTGAGCCACGATCACCATGAAGCGGGCGGGTCGCCAGGTATGCGGGGCCGCGAGCGCCCGGTCGGCTGGAGGATCCGGCGTCACGGCGCGGCGCGGCCGTCCACGCACGAGGCGCGGAGCGGGATCGCGGGCGGCGGGCAGCTGGGACATCGCTCATGGAGCCTACCGCAGTGCCGCAACCTGGTCGCTGCGGCTGCCGACGCAGCCCGGAGCCCACCGACGCGGGGACCGCGTCCGCGGACGCTGTCGCTGCGGCTCAGCGCGTCCACGAGATCAGGAGGGAGAGCGCCGCGAGCCCGAGGGCGCCCAGACCGGCCGCGCCGACCACCAGGTCCGCGCGGCCCCAGGAGACAATTCGGTACCGGCTCGGCGGGGCCCCGCTGGCGAACCCGCGGGCGTCCATCGCGAGCGCCACGCGGCCCGCCCGCCGGACAGCGAGGATCAGCAGGGACAGCAGGAGCCGCGGGTGCCAGTCGCCGCGGAGGCCCCGGACGCGCCGGGCCTGCCGGAGCGTGGCCAGGTCGAGGGCGAGCCGCGGAACCGCCTGCTGGGCGGCCAGCGCGCCCGCCGCGAAGCGCTCCGGGAGGTGCGCCTGCTGGACGAGCGCGTCGGCCAGCCGGGTCGCCTCCGTGGTCAGCGCGAAGGCCACCCCGACGGCCGCCACGGCAAGAACCCGTAGTCCGAGCGCCATCCCCACCGCCAGCGCCGCGCCGGTCACCCGAAGCGGGCCGAGGCGCAGGAGGGTCGGGTTGGCCGCGTCCAGGTTGGCGGCCCCCAGGATCGTGTTCACGACCAGCACGCCGAGCGCCGCCACGAGGAAGGGGGCCCACGCCCGGGCGAAGCGACGGAGCGGGATCCCGCCCAGCCCGAGGCAGCCGGCCGTGCTCGCCGCGATCAGGACCAGGGCCGGGCGCGAATCCACCGCGACCAGCAGCAGCCCCAGCCAGGCCAGCCCGATCGCGAGCTTCGTCAGGGGGCTTGCCCGACCCAGGAGGCTCGCCAACTGCCGGTCGCCGATCTGCGGCGCCACGATCACGCCACCGCCTCCACCACTCCATTCGTCATGCGCAGGCAGCGACCGCCAAGGTCCCGCGTGAGTCGCTCGTCGTGGGTCGCGACCAGCACCGCCGCCCCGGCGTCGAGGTGCTCCTGGAGCGCGCCGAGCAATCCCCGGTAGGTCGTCCGATCCTGGCCGTAGGTGGGCTCGTCGAGCACCAGCAGCCCGGGCCGGCGGATCAGCACGCAGGCGAGCGACAGGCGGCGCTGCTCCCCGCCGGACAGGTCGTATGGGCTGCGTGTCGCGAACCGATCCAGGGGCAGGCCGAGCGACGCCATGAGCGGCGCGGCGCGGGGGCGCTCGTCGCGCCGGAGGCCGAGGAGCACCTCGTCGAGCACGGTCCCCGCGAGGAACTGCTGCTCCGGGTCCTGGAACAGGTAGCCGGCCCGGCGGGCGAGGTCGGCCGCGGCGAGTCGGTCCGGCCGATCCCCGCCGAGGCGCACCTGGCCGGCGGACGGTCGCAGGAGCCCGACCAGCAGGCGACCGAGGGTCGACTTTCCGCCGCCGTTCGGCCCGACCAGCGTGACCCGCTCCCCGCTTCCGACCTCGAGATCGACGTGGTCCACGGCCGGCCGGGCGTCCGCGTACGCGTACGAGACCCTGTCGGCGGTGACGACGGGACGACCGGCCGGACCCCCGACCGGCGGCACCACCGGCACCACCCCGAGCAGCGAGTCGATCTCGGGCGGCAGCCAGATCCCCGCCGCGACAAGCGTGCCTCCGGCGGACGCCACGACGTCGCGTGGGGTCCCCTGGGCAACCGGCTGCCCGTCCGGGCCGAGCACGAGGATCCGGTCGGCGAGCGCCCAGGCAAGCTCCACCCGGTGCTCCACGAGGATGACCGTCGTGCCGGCTGCCCGGAGCGCGGCCAGCCGCTCAAGGAACGCCCGTGCGCCGTCGGGGTCCAGGTTCGCGGTGGGTTCGTCCAGGACCAGCACCGGCGCGCCGGGGGCGATCGCGCCGGCCAGCGCGAGGCGCTGCTGCTCGCCGCCGGAGAGCGTCGCCGAGCGCCTTCGCTCGAACCCGGCCAGCCCGACCGTCGCGAGGGCCACGGGCACCGCGCGCAGCATCTCCTCTCGCGCCAGCCCGAGCCGCTCCAGCCCGAACGCGACATCGTCCTCGACCCGTTCCATGACGACCTGGTCGCCCGGGCGCTGGAACACGACGCCGACCGGACCGCCCACCTCCACCTCGCCCGACGCGTGGCCACCGGCGCGCGCGTCGAGAAGACCGGCCAGCGCAAGCGCGAGCGTCGTCTTGCCCGAGCCCGACGGACCCAGGACCAGGAGGCACTCGCCGGGCCGGAGGTCCAGGTCGACGCCGGCCAGCGCGGGCGCGGCCGCGCCCGCATGCGTGTAGCCGAGGCCGCGCGTGCGAACCGCGCCGCGAAGGGTCCCGCTCAGGCGGGAAACCCCCGGAGGGCCCCGGCGCGCCGAAGCGCCCTGACGACCACGGCCGTCGCCGCGGGCATCAGCACCGCCGCTGAGATGAGCATCGCGAGCGCCGTGATCGCCAGGACGTCCGGCGCGAGCCCCTGGTAGTAGAGCAGCCAGTCGTGGAGGAATGCCAGCGCCGCTGACGCGACGCTGGCCAGCGCGATCGCGAGGACGTCGTACCGGCGGTAGCGGAACAGGGCGAACGCCAGCTCGGCACCCAGGCCCTGCAGGAAGCCGGACAGGATCGCGTCGGGGCCCCACTGGTTGACCACCAGGACGGACAGGCTCGCCGCCACGAGCTCCGCGAACAGCGCGGCACCCGGCTTGCGCACGATCGCCGGGGCAATCACGGCCGGCAGCAGCCAGATGCCGTAGAGCACGTTGAGGGGTGAGCCGGCTGCGCCGCCGGCGGCCTGGTAGACCACGTTGAAGCCCGCCATGAACACCCCGAAGGCGGCTGCGATCACGGCCACCACCACGATGTCGAGGGTGCGCCACGTCCGATCGGGCGCCACGCCGGACCTCCCCGCCCGCGAACCGGTCGTCATCGGGACGCTCCTTTCGGGTCGTGCGTCTCGACGATGAGCAGGCGGCCGGACCGGAGCGAGACGCGTGCCTCCGGCCTGGTTCGGACGTTGGAGAGGCCCCGCGCGGGTCCGGCGCGGAGCGGCTCGTCGCGCAGCGGGTAGACGAGCCCGGCGGTGGTGACCCCCACGGCGCCCGTCCCGAACGGGAAGAGGGAGACGAGGTCGCCCGGGAGGCCAACGAGCACCGCTTCCGCGGGCCTCGCCGGCGCGGCATCTCCACTGGCCGGCGCGGCATCTCTGGTCGTCGGCGCGGTCAGCAGCCGGACCCGCGTCCCCGAATCGAGGATCAGCGTGGGCCGCCCCTCGAGGATCGGGTGCGCGAGGAGCCACATGTTGGCGACCGCGTGGTCGAACCGCGGACCGCCCAGCGCGCCCAGGATCGTGATCCTGGAGGCCCCCCGCGCGACGGCCGCCAGGATCGCCAGCTCCAGGTCCGATTCGTCCTTGGCGACCGCGGCCAGCTCGAGCGGGACTCCCGCGGCGCGGACCTCGGCGATCCCGGCCACGCCGAGCGAGTCACCGTCACCGACGACGAGCTGGGGCGCCAGGCCGACCCGGCCGGCCTTTCGGGCACCACCGTCGGCCGCGATGACGAGGTCGGCATCGGTCGCCCAGCCGGGCCAGGCGGCATCGAGCTCCACGCGCTCGGGCACGTCACCGTCGCCCACGATGATCGCGTGCCGGGCGTGACCGGCTCGGGGACCAGGAATCGGAACGCCTCCGTCGGGTGGGGGGACGGAGGCGATCCACTGGACTCCCTTCGCCGGCATGACCCGGATCAGGTTCCGAGGGTCTGCGGTCGCCCGCACTCTCAGCGCCGCACGGCGCTCCCCTGTCCCCATCTTCGATTGGGCCGGCCTCCTGCCGGCAGCCGCGAATCTACACCCGGCCGTCCCGCGACGCCGACCCGAGCAGGATCTCGACCCAGGCCGCGACCGAGTCGGCCACCTCGCTCGCCCCGGCGGCACGCAGCTCGTCGTCGGTTGCCAGGTCGCTCCGAATCCCGATCCCGCGTGCGCCCGCCGCCAACGCCATCCGCATGTCGTCGAGCGCATCGCCCACGTAGGCGATCTCCGCGGTCCGGCCGGTCAGACCCAGCGCGCCGATCGCGTGGCGGAGGCCACCAGGGCCCGGCTTCGGCTCGAACGGATCGTCGCCGTACACGCGGGCGGGCAGGAGCTCCGCGAGTCCGTGGCGGGCCAGCTGGGGCTCCACGCTGTCGCGGCGGCCTGCCGTCACGACCCCGAGCGCGAACCCGGCACCCGCGAGTCGCCGCAGCGCCTCGGCCGCGCCCGGCAGGAGCACCGCCTCGTCGCGGCCGCGGTACAGCGCCCACCAGCGAGAGCCCACCGACTCGATGTCGCGCTCCGGCAGTCCGAACCGGCGGTAGAGCAGGCGCCAGTCCGGCGAGAAGAACCGCCGGTAGTCGGCCCACGTGATCGGTACGCCGTATTCCGCCATGACGATCTCCGTCGCGGCGAACATGAACGGGAGCGTGTCGACGAGGGTTCCATCCCAGTCGAAGAGGACTGCGCGCACGGTCCGGAATCCTAGCGGTTCGACGCGGCCGGTCGTGGGAGTGGCAGGCGGAGGGCTGTCCGCCCGATGCTAGACTCGCGCACGTGCCTGATCCTGCCGACCCGCGCGTGCCCGCCGAGCCGGCCGCCCTGGACCCGGCGGTCCGCCGCGTCCTGGACGCCGCCGCCCGGAGGGGCGTGCTGCTGGAGATCCACCAGCTCGCCGACACGACGCACACGGCCGCGGACGCCGCGCGCGCGCTCGGCGTGGAGCAGGCCCAGATCGTGAAGTCCCTGGTCTTCGTCGCCCCCCGCGAGGGCGGCTCGCTGGAACTCGTCATCTGCCTGGCGGCCGGCACGAACCGCGTGGATGTCTCGCTGCTCGCCGCCGTCACCGGCGAAGCGCGAATCCGGCGCGCCACGGCGCGCGAGGCCCGGGAGCTGACCGGCTTCTCGATCGGCGGGATCCCGCCGCTCGGCCACCCGCGGCCGGTCCGCGTGGTGATGGACCCCGACCTGGGTCGCTACCCGGAGATCTGGGCGGCGGCGGGCCAGGACCGCTCGGTGTTCCCGATCTCGCCGGCGGCGCTGCGAGCGCTCACGAGCGCGACCGTCGCCGAGATCGCCGAGATCACGGTGATCACGCCCGACGTTCCACAGGCCGGGTCGCCCACGGTGGATCCGGGCACGTGGGCGTCGCCCCCGGACCGGCTGGCAGCACCCGGGACGTGACCGCCGAACCACAGCAGGCCGTCGTTGGCTACCCGGGGGGAATCCGGGTCCGTTACCGGTGGGCCGGGAGCGGGGGCGGCGGCGCCGTGTTCGCCCTCTCGGAGGCGGGGGGCGAGCTGTTCGAGTACGGAGAGCGCGCCGGGGCGGCGTTCGAACGGCTGTGCCGCGCCGAGCTGCGCACCGAGGGTCCCGCGGGGGTCTGGGCCGCCCGGCTCGCCTCGCCGATCTTCGACGCCCCGGCCGGGCTGGCCTGGGACACGGCCGGGTTGCTGATCGTGAAGTACGGCTTCCTGACGTACGGGCTGGTCGCGCGCACCGGCGAGCTGCGCTGGTCGCACCGCTCCGGATCGCCCGTCCTCGCCGTCCTCGGCTCGGTGCGCCTGCCCCACGTCATCGTCCAGGCGGAGATCGAGACGTTCGCGCTCGAGGAGGACGGCGACGTCCGCTGGCGGGTGGGGCATTCCGACGTCGTTGCCGAGTGCGGTCTGACCGGGGGACGCCTGATCCTGACGAGCTACGGTGGCCTGGTCTCGGCGCTCGACCCGGCGACCGGGCAGGCCCTGACCTGATCAGCCGGGCCGGCGCGTGGACGCGGTGTGGACAACCGGCACCGCGACCGGCCGGATCGTGGAGCGGACCGGTTGACGGTCGCGGGCCGGCCGCGTAGCGTTGGAATTGACCCGGAGGGGTCATGAGCTCGCTAACGGCGGCGGCCGCACGGCCAAGGTCCACGCGACGCGGAGGTTCCTCCGGGTCGTTTCGTGCCCACCGGCCGATCCGCGGCCCGCTCCGGCCGAGGGCGCCACGGACAGCGCCAGGGGCAGCGCGGCACGCGCGCTGCTACCATCCCCGCCCGTGACCCCCTTGTTCGTGATCGCCGCCGGGATCGTCGCGATCGCGATCGGCACGCTCCTCCTGCGCTCGTACGGGCCACTGGTCCGCATCGGCCGCCTCCTCGCGGTGACGCCCACCGTCAGCGCGGCCGAGGCCCGGGACCTGGCGGCCTCCGGCACCCGTCGCTACGTGCGGGTCGATGGGCGCCTCGAGGCGGACGAAGAGTTCCCGGACGAGCATGGCCGCCCCCTCGTGCTGCGGCGGCGCCGCATCGAGGCGCGCCTCCGGGGCGGCTGGTCGATCCTCGACGAGCAGGTCCAGGCGGTCCCGTTTCGCCTGCGGGAGGGCCTTGACGAGCTGGGCGTGGACGCGCCCTCGCTCGACGAGGGCCTGGTGACCCTCGCCAAGGAGTCCAGCGGGACCGCGGCCGAGGTCGCCGACCGGCTCCCGGCCCGTCTGCCCCCGGAGACGCCCATCCGACTCCGCATCGAGCAGCTCTCCTCGGTCGAGCACGCGTCGGTCCTCGGGATGCCGGCCGTCGGGACGGATGGCAGCCTGCTGATGACGCGCGGGATGGGCCGGCCGCTGGTCGTCTGCACGCTCGAGCGGGACGACGCGATGCGGGTCCTTGCGGACGGGAGGCGCGCCCGCCCGATCTCCGCGGCGATTGCCTTCGCCGCGGGCCTGGCCCTGCTGGTCGCGGGGTTCGGGTGGGCCCTCGTGGCCGGGACCGTCGGGTGAGCCGGTGGGCACGCCGGGCCGGCGGTCTCTGGACCTCCGCCTGCCTGGTGGCATGGCTCGGGATGGCGGCCTTCCCGGCGCTGGCGGCTGACCCGACGCCCAGCCCTGCGGGCGGTGACGTGCGGACGAGCGCGACGGCTCCCGGTCTCGTCGGCGACCCGCTCTTCGCGATCGCCGGGGTCGTCCTGGTCGGCCTCATCGCCGTGGGGGCCACCCTGCTCTACGTGCGGCTGACCGCGCGACGCTGAGCGCCCGGTCCGGGAGGCCGGTGGCCCGAACCCTGCCGGGCAGGACCGGGCGCGCCCGGCACCCCTGACTTCCCTCCTATTGGCAGGAAATGGCAGGTCGGCGAAACTTCCCAGAACCGCACGAATCCTCCATTGGAGCAGCACGGACCTACCATGACGCTCACCCGGCGTCCCGCGGATGCAACGCTCTCGGTCACGAAGGCAGCGCGCGTCCTCGGCGTCCACCCGAACACGATCCGCGCCTGGAGTGCACAGGGCCGCCTCCGCTTCTACCGGATCAACGACCGCGGCGACCGTCGCTACCGCCTGGGTGACCTCCAGCGATTCCTCGCCCAGGCCGAGAGCCGGCCTGAGCCGTCGCACGGACGGCGCAACCTGGGTGGCGATCCCGCGCGCCTCGGGACGCCGCCCATCGGGGCCGACGTCGTTGAGCTGCGGACCCGCCCGCTGGACCACCAGCCGGCGGGTCCCACCGCGATCGTGCGACCAGTCGTGGCCTCGCAGGCGATGCACGAGGCGCCGGCGCGGACCAGGCTCGAGATGGCGATCCTGACGCACCTCGCCGACCTGCTCGCGCAGGACGCGGGCACCGACGCCGCGGCGAGCGCGGTCGTCGAGCTCCTGCACGATCGTGCCGGCCACGACCTGGTCGCGGTCCTCGAGCGTCGCGACGGCCGGCTGGTCGCGCGAGCGGCCCGGGGTGTCGGGGCGGACTGGCTGGGATCGCTCGCGGAGTCGCAGGGCCTGCCGGCCCGGGCCCTGCGTGCAGCGGGACCTGTCGCCGAGACCGCCCAGGTCGGGATGGACTGGCTGGGCGGCTCGGGAAGCCTGCTGGGCTGTCGCGTGGCGGTTGCCATCCGCGGTGGCACCGCCGGACCGTGGGGCATCCTCCTCGTGGCCGACGAGGGTGGACCCGTTCCCCCGGAGCGGGTCATGTTCGTTTCTGCAGTTGCCCGCGCGATCGCGGTCGCCGTCCATGCGGACGAGCTGCGGGAGGCGACCGCACTGCAGCTCCATCGCGCCGAGGCGCTCCGCCGGATCGCGGTCGACATCGCCGGCAAGCTGGACGTCGACCGGATCCTCGCCGCCGTCGTGGAGCACGCCCGCAGCCTGTTCGGGGCGGAACGGGCGGCGATCTGCCTGCTCCGGCCCGACGGCACGGCCGGCCCGGAGGCGAGTCGGGGGCTCTCGGCCGCGTACCTCGCTGCGGCCCGCGAAGCCCCGCTCCCGGCGCTGCCGGCCGAGGCGGTGGCAACCGGGCACCCGCTCTTCGCGGTCCGCTACCGCGACGACCCACGCGCGCAGCCGCTCCGGGCCACGGTGGTGCAGGAAGGGTTCGACACCCTTGCCGCGATGCCGCTCCTGGGCGGCGAGGACCGTCCCCTCGGCGTGCTGACCGTCCATCACGACCGGCCGCACCCGTGGGACCCGGAGGAGCTCGAGACCCTGGCGGCATTCGCGTCCCACGCGGCGACGGCCGTGACCAACGCCCAGAACTTCGCCCAGATGGCGAGCTGGGCGGCGCAGCTCCAGTCGATCCAGCAGCTCGGCGCACGCCTGTCGCGCCTCACCACCGAGCACGAGATCAGCGACGCCATCTCCAACGAGCTCGAATCGCTCATCGCGTTCCACAACGTGCGCGTCTACCGCCTGCGCTCCGACGGCGAGCTGATGCCCGTCGCGATGCGCGGTCTCGTTGGCGAGTTCCGGGACGAGACGCCGGACCTCCTCAGGACCCGGGTCGGGGTGGGGATCACCGGGTGGGTCGCCCAGCACAAGCTGCCCCAGAAGCTGGACGACGCGGCGAGTGATCCACGCGCCCTGACGATGCCGGGGACGGAGGCGGACCTCGAGGAGTCCATGCTGCTCGCGCCGCTCCTCTACGAGGACCAGGTCCTGGGCGTGATCGTGCTGTCCAAGCTGGGGCTGCGGCAGTTCTCGGACGACGACCTCCGGCTCCTCGTGATCTACGCGAGCCTCGCCGCCCAGGCGATGGCGAATGCAGATACGGCCGCCCGACTGCGCGCGCAGTCCGGCAAGCTGGAACGGCAGCTGGTCAGCCAGCGGGCGCTCCTGGCGATCACCGAGTCGATCCTCGGGACGTTCGACGCCCGCTCGATCCTCGAGCAGGTCTGCGACCGGCTCAGCGCGATCGTCCGCCTCGACACGATCGCGATCTCGCTCAGTGACCCGGAGACGCGGGCGCTCCGGCCGATCCTCGCCCGCGGCGTCCACGCGGCTGCCCACATGGAGCCGTGGGAGCCGGGCCAGGGGGGGCTGGGGCCATGGGTGCTGGCGCACGGCGAGCCGCAGCTCGTCCCCGACGAGCTGGCTGACCCCCGCGTGCACCAGTTCGAGACGACCGGGCCGCTGGAGGGAAGCCTCATCTGCGTGCCCCTCCGGGCCACCGGTGGCACCACAGGCGTGATCACGCTCGAACGCCTCGGCACGGAGGATCGCTTCGACGAGGACGACTTCGAGCTGGCCCAGCTCTTCGCCGCCCAGGTCTCGATCGCGCTGCGCAACGCGGCCGCGTTCCGCGTCAAGGAGATCGAGGCCCAGACCGACCCGGTCACCGGCCTCCTCAACGCGGGAATGTTCCGGAGCTGGCTGGAGCAGCCCGCGCCGCTGAACGCGAGCTACGGGCTCCTGATGCTCGACATGGACAACTTCAAGGATGTCAACGAGACGATGGGCCACGAGGCGGGCACCGAGCTCCTTCGCCGAATCGCGCGGGCGATCACCGGGGTCACGCGCGATTCGGACCAGGTCTTCCGCTACGGGGGTGATGAGTTCGCCGTGGTCGCGGCCGCGCCGGATGCCGCAGGCACGATGGCCCTCGCGCGGCGCATCCGCAGCGCGCTCCGGGCGCTCTCGGACGAGTGGGGTGGGCCGGCCACGCGCCCGCCCGTCAGTGCCTCGATCGGCCTGGCGACCTATCCCGCTGACGGCGCGACGAACGCGGAGATCCTGCTCGCCGCCGACCGGGCCTGCTTCGTGGCGAAGCGGCGCGGCCGCGACCTGATCGCCACGGCGGCCGAAGGCCTGGCGCTCGCCGCGGACTTCACCCTCTCGGAGCCCACGCCGATGGATCCGGTGGCGCTCGCCGGCGCGTGAGCCCGGCGCGCCACACGTGGCGCGCTACAGCCGCCCCGCCTCCATCACGCGCTGCAGAAAGCGCTGCGTGCGCTCCTCGCGCGGCGCGCGGAAGATCTGCTCGGGCGGGCCCTCTTCCAGGATCCGGCCCGCGTCGAGGAAGCAGACGCGGCTCGCGATGTCGCGCGCGAAGCCCATCTCGTGCGTGGCGATGAGCATCGTCATGCCCCCCAGGGCGAGCTCGCGAACGAGGGACAGCACCTCGGCCACGAGCTCCGGGTCGAGCGCGCTCGTGACCTCGTCCAGGAGGAGGAGGTCGGGATGCATCGCCAGCGCACGCACGATCGCGACCCGCTGCTGCTGGCCGCCCGAGAGGCGGTCCGGGAACTCGCGCGCCTTGTCGTCCAGCCCGATGCGCCGGAGCAGCTCGAACGCCTGCGCGTCGGCGTCCGCCCGTGAGAGCTTCAGGACCCGCCGCGGCGCGAGGGTCACGTTGTCCAGCACGCTCATATGGGGAAAGAGGTTGAACGACTGGAACACGATCCCGATCCGGCGCCGGATCCGGTCCACGTCGACGCCGGGCGCGGTGATCTCCTCGCCCTCCACGAAGATCCGCCCCTCGTCGATCGGCTCGAGCAGGTTGACGCACCGCAGGAGTGTCGACTTGCCGCTCCCCGAGGCGCCGATGAGGCACACGACCTCGTGCTCCACCAGCCGGAGGTCGATCCCCCGGAGCACCTCCAGCGTGCCGAACGACTTGCGCAGCCCAACGATGCGCAGCGCCGCGGCCGCGTCGCCGGCGGCGTCGCCCCGGCTGGTCATCGGTTCGCCGCCGCCCGGCGCCGGTCGCGGGCGACCAGCCAGTCGGTGAAACGCGCGAGCGGGATGGTCATGACCAGGAACACCAGGGCCGTCGCCAGGTAGGGCGTGTAGTTGAAGTGGGCCGCCTCCGTGATCTGCGACTGGCGGAAGATCTCCACCACGCCGATGTACGACACGAGGACGGTGTCCTTCTGGAGGCCGATGAAGTCGTTCAGCAGGGGCGGGATCACGCGCCGGATCGCCTGGGGCAGGACCACGTAGCGCAGCGCCTGCCACTGGCTCAGGCCGAGCGATCGGGCGGCGGCCGACTGGCTCGGGTGGACCGAGTCGATGCCCGCCCGGTACACCTCCGACACGTACGCCGAGTAGATCAGCGTGAGCGCGATCACGGCGTAGAAGAACGGGTCGGTGGGCACTCCCTCGACGTTCAATCCCGGGATCCCGAACCCCAGGATGTAGATGATCAGGACGCCCGGCAGCGCCCGGAAGACGTCCACGTAGATGGTCGAGAGGAGGCGGAGCGGGAACAGGACCGGGCCCGGGATGCTGCGGAGGACCGCGATCACGAGCGCCAGGACCAGGATCAGGATCTCGGCGATGAAGAAGAGCTGGACGTTCACCCAGAACGCCGCGGCGATGTCGGGCAGCGATTCCGCGAAGAGCGCGCCGTTGAAGAAGGACTGCTGGACCAGCGGCCAGCCGGACGAGTTGACGGCGACCCAGGCCAGGACCCCGAAGAAGACGAACGTGCTGGCGAACGCGATCGCGGTGGACCGGAGCGCTCCCTGGCCGGAGCGCCTGGATCGCCGGCCGCGACCGGGAGGCTCGAGCACGTCCCCCCGGTCGCGAGGGCCGAGACCGCCGAGGGCGGTCATCGATCAGCGACGATTCGGGTCAGGGCTGGAAGACCGGCGCGTTCGCCTTGTCCGACAGCCAGGTCTTGGTGATCTGGTCGAGCGACCCGTCCGACTTGAGGGCGCCGATCGCCTGGTTCACGCAGCTCGTGAGCGGGCTCCCCTTGGCCAGGACCAGGCTGAAGTGCTCCGCGTCCGGGCCGGCCTGGACGGGGAACTGGCCGACGATGGTGGCGAGCGGGTTGCCCTTCGCGTCGACGATCTGGGCCGCCGTGACGTAGAACGCGGTCGGGAGGTCCACCACGAGACCGTCGATCTGCTTGGCCTGGAGCGCCTTCACCGCGGCGTCGTTATCGTTGTAGACCGAGATGCTGGTCGTGGGCTGGATGATGTTCTTGATCGTGTCATAGGCCGTCGTCCCGACCTGGGCCCCGAACTTGAAGCTCTTGAGCCCCGAGATCGTGGTCACCTTGGCCAGCGGGTTGCCCGTCAGGGCGACGACCGACTGGGCCACGAAGTAGTAGCCGTCCGACATGTCGACGGCGGTCGCCCGCTCGGGCGTGTACGAGACCTGGGCAAGGTAGAAATCGAACGGCTTCTTGCCGGGCGCGTACGAGTTGCTGAACGGCACCACGGTCCAGGTCACCTGGTCTTTCGTGAAGCCGAGCTGGCCGGCGAGCGCGTACGCGAAGGCGGCCTCGAAGCCCTGACCGTTGGTGGGGTCGCCCAGCTGCCAGGGCTTGGACGCGTTCCCGGTGGCGGGCGGCTGGAAGTACGGCGGATAGGCCGGGTTGTCCGTGCCGATGGTCAGCTTGCCCGCGGCGAGCGTCGCCAGGTTGGCCGGGGCACAGGCATTCGGCGACGGCGAGGGCGCAGGAGACGGGGAGGCGGCCGCCGGGCTGGGGCTCGCCTCAGGGCTGGCCGCGATGCTCGCCGCCGGGCTGGGGGACGGGGCGGGCGTGGGGGTCGCCGCGCCCGAGCAGGCGGTCACGAGCGCGCCGGTCAGCGCGAGTGCCACCGCGAAGCGGGTTGGTGTTCGCATGGTCTGCAGACTCTCCTCCGTGACGGGACCGGCGAGAGTGTACCCGAGCGGCCGACCACGCCGGGCCTCGTCGCCGGGAGAGGGGCTCGGCTAGACTCGGAGCGTGCGTGCCCGGATCTTCGAGATGCGCCTCCTGGCGGCGGGCCTGGCAGCCCTGTGGGCCGCGACGAGCCTGCTGGTCCTGGTCGGCTACCGTCCCGGCGGGCCCGCCGACCTCCTCGTCGGGGTCGCGCTGCTGGTCCCCGTCGGCATCTCGGCCGTGGCGCTGCGCTGGCCACCGGCGCCCCGCGGCCAGATGACGTACCGCATCATCGCGTCGCTCGCGGTGGGAACCGGCCTCATCCTCCTTCCCTCGCTGGCCGGCGTCTGGCGGCAGATCACGGACCGCGGCCTCCAGACGCTGCTCCCCTCCCCGGAGGCTGCCTACCCGTGGGCGCTCGCGATCCTGGGGACGTCGCTGTTCGCAGCGCTTGGCCCAACGCGGCTGCTGCTCGCGCCCGGAGCGCGGCGGCGCACGCGGCTGACGGCGTCGCTCGGCGCCGGGCTGGCCGTCGCGCTGATCACGTCCACGCTGGTCGCCTCCGTCGCCGTCGGAAACGACCTGGCGCTCGCCGGCAGGCCGGCCGGAACGTCGCGGTTCGGCCCCACCGACCCGAAGGAGCTGCCACCACGCTGCGACGCTCCGATCGCGGTCGGCAGCACGGCCCAGCTCGAGATGGTGCTCGGCGGCACGGTCGACGGGCACTCCATCGGGGGGGCGCTGATCCGCGGCGCGCGGACCGGCGCCGACTTCTCGTGGACGTCGGAAGTTGCCAGCGTGAAGGCGCTCGGGCTGGCCGGCGCCGCGCTCGTCGGGACCCAGGGTTGGCTCCGGGAGCCCGGAGGCTCCTGGCAGCGGGTCCCGGGCACGCAGGTGGAAGGTGAGTCGCTGGACGTCGCGGTCCTGGGTGTCGGCCTCGACACCACGGCGCGCGCGGCAGCCGAGGACCTGGGGTTCGACTACCTCGAGGGAGCCGATTCGCGCCACTGCCGCCTCGCGATCGACGGCGACACGTTTCGACGGGCCTTCCCCCAGGTCCGCTGGCTGGCGGGCGACGCCGACCTGCACCGCTGGCGGGGCGAGCTCGACTACTGGATCTTCGGAGACGCCGAGCTGGGCCGGGCGGACGGGTGGATCGCCGGCGAGGGGTTCACACTGCAGCCTGGCGCCATCCAGGGTCGGCTCGAGGCCAGCCTGACGGCAACCTCGCGGGGCAGCCCGATCACGATCGTCCCGCCGGCGCCCTGACGGGAGTGACTGCGAGCATGGATCGGTGGGACCCCGGCGCCGACGCGGCCGGCCGGAAACGGGATCGCCTGGCGCGTTTCTATCGGGTGACCACCTACCTCGAGGCACATCCGGAGGGCGCGACACCGGACCAGATCGCGGCCTTCGTCGGGATGTCCCGCCGGAATGCCTACCGGGACCTGCGGGCGCTGGAGGACGAGC
Source organism: Candidatus Limnocylindrales bacterium (assembly GCA_031292335.1). Classification (GTDB taxonomy): domain Bacteria; phylum Chloroflexota; class Limnocylindria; order Limnocylindrales; family CSP1-4; genus CTSoil-043. The sequence goes on from JARLHH010000159.1 coordinate 21,794, forward strand.
TGGGCATCCCCCTGTGGGCCGAGACCGGTCGCTGGGGAATCTCCGAGAAGGCATTCCTGCCGGCGTTCCGGCTGACCCGCGCCGAGGCGATGGCCGTCTTCCTGGCGGCTCGCCTCATGGCGCGCTACGCGGACGCGCACGACCCCGACCTGGCGGCCGCGTTCCAGAAGCTGGGCGAGGCGCTGCCTCCGGTGCTGGGCCGCCACGTGCAGCGAACGCTGGACGTGATGGCGGCGCGGCCGCTCGACCCCCTCGGGAGGCGCAACCTGCGCCTGCTGACCCAGGCCTGGGCCGAGCGGCGCGTCGTCGAGCTGACCTACGACACGAGCACGTATGACCCGGCCCGGAAGCCGCGGGCGGCCCGGGTTCGGCCATACCTGATCGAGCCGTCCGCGGCAACCCACGCGCTCTATCTCATTGGCTTCGACGAGACGCGGCGCGGGCTGCGGACGTTCAAGCTCGAGCGGATCCGCACCCTCGCGCTCACCGCGGTCCAGTTCGAGCCGCCGCCCGACGGCGAGATCGAGGCGGCCCTGGACCGAGCCTGGGGGATCGTGGCGGATCAGCCCGTGGTCGAGGTTGTCCTGCGCTTCGATCGCTCCGTCGCGCCGCGCGTGGCCGAGACCACGTGGCATCCGACACAGTCGCTGGAGCAACATGCCGACGGGTCGCTGACCTGGTCCGCGCGGGTGTCGGGCACCCTGGAGATCCTGCCCTGGATCCTGGGTTGGGGCGCCGACGTGGAGGTCCTGGCGCCCGGCGCGCTGCGCGACGAAGTGGCAGCGATCGTGATGCGCGCGGCGGCACGCTACCCACGCACCTGACGGCGAAGGGCCACAATCCCCGCATGCGACCGGCCCGCTTTGCCGCCGTCAACCTGATCAGTGACCCGATCCACGGCTACATCGAGCTGACCAAGCGGCTCTCCGCGACGGCGGCACGGTCGGCGGGCCTGCCGGAAGAGCAGACCGCCGAGGAAGACCTCCTCGACACGATCTGGCTGCAGCGCCTGCGCAGGATCAGCCAGCTTCAGAGCGCGCGCTGGGTCTTCCCGACGGCGGAGCACTCGCGGTTCACGCACGGCCTCGGGGTCATGCACGAAGCGGGACTCTGGGCGCGCCAGCTCTACCCGTCGCTCGCCGAGTCCCTCGTCACCGCCGAGCCGGGCGAGTCCGTGCCGTCCGAGGGGCTGGTGGTGGAGACGCTCCGCGTCGCGGGACTGCTCCACGACGTGGGGCACGGTCCGTTCGCGCACTTCTACGACGAGCACGTGCTGCAGGCCTTCCCCGCCCCCGCCGACGCCCGACGCGCCGGCGCGAAGGCGCTCACGCACGAGGACCTCTCGCAGCTGATCGTTACGCAGGAGCTGGGGCCGCTCATCCGGGGCCTGCGTCGCGCACCCGGCGGCGTGCCCGGACGGGATGCCATGGGGCAGGCGGAGGCGATCGATCCCGCCTGGGTGGCGTTCCTCATCTCGAAGCCGCCCCTCGGCGACGCGGCGATGCCGCTCTGGGTCCGCTGGCTCCAGCCGCTCCTCTCCGGGGTCTTCACGGTCGACAACCTGGACTACGTCCGCCGCGACGCCTACTTCACGGGCGTCTCCGCCGGGCCGGTGGACGCGGAGCGGCTGCGGCGCTACGCGTTCATCTCCGAACGCGGCCTCACCCTCTACGAGTCGGGCCTCAGCGCCCTCGAGATGTTCCTGACGGCGCGCCTCTTCATGTACCAGCAGGTCTACTTCCACCGGGCGGTTCGCGGAATCGACCTCGATCTCGCGACGGTCTTCGCGACGTCGATCGCGGCGCTCTTCGGCGAGGGCTCGCCGGCGGAGGACCTGGCCGGCTTCGCCGACCTCGACGAGTACGC
>JARLHH010000160.1 GCA_031292335.1 Candidatus Limnocylindrales bacterium
AAGCCGGTCGACGAGGTCGCGAAGCTCACCCCCGAGGACGTGCTGGACCTGCTCGGCATCGAGATCAGCCCCGCACGGCTCAAGTGCGCGCTGCTCAGCCTGGACACGGTGAGCCACGCGCTCGGGGAGCGCGGGAGCTCGGCCGCGGGAGAGCCCGGCGGGGCGAGCGCCGACACCCCGGCCGATGCCGCGACCACCGCCGGGGCCTGATCCGCCGGCGCGGGCACCAGATGACCAAGTCGCACGCCAGATGACCAAGTCGTACGCAGACCTGTTCCGCGAGGCGCGCGCGGAGGTCCGCGAGGTTTCCCCGCGCCAGGCGGACGCCCTGCGCGGCGACGATGCCGTGCTCTTCGTCGACGTCCGCGAGGCCGACGAGTGGGCGCGCGGGCACGTCCCCGGTGCGGTGCTGGTCCCCAGGAGTCACTTCGAGGAGGAGATCGAGGCGAAGGCGCCGGACCGCGCGCGGCCGATCGTCCTCTATTGCGCGGGCGGCGTCCGCTCCGTCTTCGCCGCCCGGACGCTCCGCGAGATGGGCTACACGGCCACCGTCTCGATGTCCGGCGGGTTCGACGCGTGGAGCGCGCTGGGGCTCGCGTCCGAGCGGCCGGCCGGCCTGACGGCCGAGCAGCAGCGGCGCTACAGCCGCCACCTCCTGATGCCCGAGGTCGGGCCCGAGGGGCAGGCAACGCTCCTGCGGTCGAAGGTGCTGCTCGTCGGGGCGGGCGGGCTCGGTTCGCCGGCAGCCCTCTACCTGGCCGCAGCCGGGGTCGGCACGCTCGGCGTCGTCGACTTCGACCTCGTCGACATCAGCAACCTCCAGCGCCAGGTGCTGCACACCACCGGCCGGATCGGCCTGAAGAAGGTCCTCTCGGCGGAGGTCGCGATCCGTGCCCTGAACCCGGACGTCGCGGTGGTCGCCCATGACGAGGTCCTGGGCCCCGGGAACGTGGAGCGGCTGATTGCCAGCTACGACGTGATCGTGGACGGGACGGATACGTTCGAGACCCGCTACACGCTCAACGACGCCGCCGTGGCGGCCGGGATCCCGGTGGTCCACGCGTCGGTCTTCCGGTTCGAGGGCCAGCTAACCGCGTTCGTCCCGGGCGCCGGGCCGTGCTACCGCTGCCTGCACCCGACGCCACCGCCCCCGGAGCTCGCCCCGGGCTGCTCGGTCGCCGGCGTCCTTGGCGTGGTGCCGGGGATCATGGGGCTCCTCCAGGCGACCGAGGCGCTCAAGCTCATCCTGGGGATCGGCGAGCCGCTGGTGGGCCGGCTGGTCCTCTTCGACGCGCTGGACCTCACGTTCACGGAGCTGCGGTTCCGGCGCGACCCGGCCTGCCCGGTCTGCTCGGAGGCGGCGATCGCGGCACGCGCGGCCGGGCGGCCGCTGCCGATCCCCGGCGAGGCGCAGTCCATGCCCGCCCCGGCGAACGAAGCCCTCGTCTTCCCGTTCCCGCCGCCGCAGCAGGAGATCAACGCCTGACAACCGGGGGGTCCGCCGGCGAGGCCGCACGTCCCGTGCATCCCGGCCCGGCGTCGGCGCGGCTGCCCGCCGCGATCCGCGCCGCGCTCATCGCCCACGCCCGGGCCGAGCACCCGAACGAGGCCTGCGGCCTCATCTCGGGGACTGCCCCGGCGGCCGCGGGCGGCCTGCCGACACGCTGGCACGCCACCCGTAACCGCGCCGCGTCGCCGCTCCGCTACGAGATCGAGCCCGCCGATCTCGTGCGCGTCCTGTTCGCGATCGACGCGGCGGGCGAGGTGATCTGGGGGATCGTCCACTCGCACGTCCGGTCGCCCGCGCGACCGTCGCCGACGGATGTCGCCGGCGCCTTCTACCCGGACGCGCTCCACGTCCTGGTCTCGCTGAGCCCCGACGAGGCTGATCCGGTAACCGGCGCGGCGAGCGTGCGCGCCTGGCGGATCGTGGAGGAGCAGGTCTACGAGGTGGCTTTGGACGCGGGATGACGGCCGGTCACCCGGTGACGGCTGGGCACCGCGTGACGGCCGGCACCCGGGAGGGTTTGCGCCTCCGCCGATCAGGGGCGGCGATCGCCCGCCTGGTCGAGCACGCCGGCCAGTCTCTCCGCCCATGCCCGGCGCTCCCCGGCCCGGCGCGCGCGGTTGAGCATCTCCAGGCATTGCAGCGCGGCCAGGAGATCCAGGCGTTGCGCCGTCGCCGGGGAGTCGTCGAGGCCGGCGGCTGCCAGGAACGCCGGCCCCGCCGCCTCCCAGCGCTCCGGGTGATGGTGGCGCACGATCCAGCGCCACCAGGCGGCGTCGAAGAGCGGGTGCGCGAGGCGGGCCCGCTCGAAGTCGAGCAGCGCGGCCACCACGCCGTCCCGGACGAGGACGTTGACGGGGGCGAGGTCGCCGTGGGCGAACACCGGCGCGGCGCCGGCAAGCTCGCGGGGCAGCCGTCGCAGCACCCGTTCGAGCGCACGCGCCCCGCCCGCGCCGAGATCGGGCGCGCAGGCGTTCAGCCACCCGGCGGCGGCCGTTGCCAGGCGCTCCGGGTCGCCCCACGTGCCGTCGAGACGGAGGCCGCGGGTGGGCACGCGGGCGAGGCCGGCCGCCAGCTCGCCCATCAGCCGGCCGAGCAGCGCGGCTCCCCGGTCGTCCGCGAGCAGCTCGCGCCCCGAGATGCCCAAAACGAACCCGGTGACGATGAAGGGCCGCGGCCCGCTCGCCTCGCCGCCCCGCACCTCGGGCACGGGCAGCCAGGGTGCGATCGCCGGGAGCAGGCGGTCGAGGCGAAGGCGGCGGCCGATCGTCGCGCGCGCCGCTGCGCCGCCCACCGCCCGCTGGACCACGACCCGCCGGCCGTCCCCGAGCGTCACGCGCTCGGTCCGCGTCGAGGTGGTCCAGGGGCTGCTCAGGTCGACGACCTCGACCGCGGGCTCGTTCAGGAGCGTTTCCCCGAGGAGCGTCTCCCGAGAGTGATCGGGCGGCGGCTCCGAGGGAGCGGGCCCCCGCGCGGGACCGCGGGGGACCTGTGGGACCCGGGGGACCGCGCGCGCTCGCACGGCCCGGTCAGAGATCGTCGTCGACGAACATGCCCGCCTCGTCGAAGCGGATCGGGTGGAGCGGCTTGACCACCTCGCACGCCCCCGCGGCCAGCACGTCCGGGAGGGCTGCCGCGCTCACGTAGAGCAGCTCGAGATGCTTCGTGTCGCGCACGCGGACGATGCGCGCGGTCTCCGGCGACACCCTGAGCGAGCAGGCGATCGCGATCGTGAGGGCCTCGCGGTCCGAGTCGACCGTGAGCGCGATCCGCGCGCCCTCGGGCGTCTTGGCCGTGATGGAGTTCATGTACGTCTTGTGATAGTCGATCTTCTCCACGGCCCGGCGCAGGACGACGTCCGCCAGGCCGATCCCGACCGCGTTGCCCTCCGTCTCGGCGGTCAGGTCGCGGACCACGATCCGCTGGATCGACGGTCCGGACCCCGTCGCGCCCTTGTAGTAGCGGCCGACGACGTTCGAGTCCATGCCCAGGCCGCTGATGTCCTTGCCGATCGCGTCGAGGACGAGCACGTCCATCGCGTCGAGGGGAAGCCTCGCCATCGCGGTCCGTGCCATCACGAGCAGCTCGCGCTCGCGCTCCGCCATCCGGTTCGCCGGGACCGCCTCGATGTGCAGCAGCCGGGCGCGCCCGTTCTCGACGAGGGCGAGACCGAACGGGATCGGCGCGCGTGCCAGCGTATGGAGGCCGACCGCCGGGATGAGCTCGTGGAACGTGGCGAACCCCTGCCGGTGGAGCGTGTCGGCTCCCTTCTGCTTGCCGAGGCCGATGGCGATCATCTTCATCAGGCCGCTCTCGATCTCGCCGTCGAAATCGGTGTGCGGCTTGACGCGGTTGACCGGGATGATCAGGTCGGCCTCCTCGAAGGCGTGCCGATCGAGGAACACGGGCACTCCCGGCAGCACCTCGCCGAGCTCCACCGTCTCCATCGAGGAGCGGAATTCGCAGCCCATCGCCTCCGGCGTGATCCCGTAGCCAGCCAGGACCTCGAGCTGCCCCTGGGCGGTCGCCCCTCCGTGGCTGCCCATCGCCGGCACGATGAAGACGGACGCGCCGGCCTCCTGGAGGCGCTCGACGACGGCCCGGACCACCTGGTCGATCCGGTCGATTCCCCGGCTCCCCGCGGCAACGCAGGCGCGAGCCCCGGGCGTGACCGTGCCGATCACCGGCTCGAGGGCCGCCCGTACGGCAGCCCGCACGTCGCCGACCTCCACCGGGTCCGTGGCGTGGCGGACGAGCGCCCATTCGGGGAGCGGCCCGCGGTCGAACTCGGCGAACGGCGGCCGACCCGGCGCGCCCGGCGCACTGGCCGGGACGGGCGGATCACTGAAGAGCCCGCCGGGCAGGCCGGTCATCGCATCGCTCCTTCCTTCGGGACGGGCCCGGACTGCACCGGGGGCCGGGGCCGGCCGGGACGTCTGAACGGCACGTCAGATCGTCATCGCGGAGAAGCCGCCATCCACCCGCACGATCGCCCCGGTCACGAAGCTCGAGGCGCGCGCGGAAGCCAGCCAGACCGCGGCGCCGACGAGCTCGTCCGCCTCGCCGAGGCGGCCGGCAGGCGTGTGGCCGAGGATGGCGGCGACCCGCTCGTCGGACAGCAGCGCCCGGTTCTGCTCGGCCGGGAAGAACCCCGGCGCGATCGCGTTCACGCGGACCCCGTTCGGCGCGAGCTCGCGGGCCAGGTACTGGGTGAGGTTGTTGAGGCCGGCCTTGGCCACCGAGTAGGTCGCCACCCGCGACAGCGGCGGGCCGGATGAAGCCGACGAGATGTTGATGATGGAGCCGCCGCGCCCGCAGCCGACCATCGCCTTTCCGAAGACCTGGCAGGCGAGGAAGACGGACGTCAGGTTCGCGTCGAGGATCCGGTGCCACTCCTCCAGCTCGATCTCGAAGAACGGCGTGGAGCTGTTCACGCCCGGCGCGTTGACCAGGATGTCGACCGGGCCGAGGCGCTCCTCGGTCTCCCGGCGGGCCGCCTCGAGCGAGGCGCGATCGGTGGCGTCCACGCTGACGCGCACCGTGCGGATTCCTTCTGCCTCCAGGGCCGCGACACGGGCGTCGCCACGCTCGGCCGAGCGACCCATCACGGCGACCGCGGCCCCGGCCCGGCCCAGGCCGTGGCAGAGGACGCCGCCGAGGACGCCGGTCCCGCCGATGACGGCGGCCACGTGGCCGGTCAGGTCGAAGATGTCCATCAGGCGGTCCTCGCAGTCTGGCCAGGGGTGGAAGGCCGGGTCTCCGGCGCCGCCGCGCTCCCGAGCGCCTTCTCCTGGACGCGCATCGCCCCGCGGAGCGCGTCGTACGCCCGGTGGTGCCCGACGTAGAAGGCGTGGTCGCTGCCGGGTGTGTAGACCGGGCCGGGTGGAACGAGCCCGGCCTCCGCCGGGGATGGCAACCCCAGCGCCCGGAGCCCCACCAGCGCTGCCCCGGTCGCCGACGAATCGGATGCCTCGAGCGCCATGAGCGGGACACCGAGCACGTCGGCCAGCACCTGGGCCCAGACCGGGGTGCGGGTGATCCCGCCGGTCAGGCGGGTCACCTCGCCGGTTCCTGCCGGCGGCGGAAGCGCCTGCCAGACGTCGGCGATGCAGTGGGCAACGCCCTCCATCGCGGCGCGCGCCAGGTGGGCACGCCCGTGCCCCAGCCGCAGGCCGTAGAGCATCGCCGGGTCGTCCGGGGTCCACGACGGGCTTCGCTCCCCGGTGAAGTAGGGCAGCACGAACGCCCCGTCGGCCCCCGGCTCGACGGTGCCGGCATCCGAGGCGAGCTGTCGGAAGCCCGCGTCGGAGGCGAGCTCCGGGTAGAGGAGGCGACGGATCCAGTCCAGGGCCAGCCCGCCGTTGTTGATCGCGCCGCCGATGAACCAGCGGCCCTCGTCGAGGACGTAGCACCACGTCCGCTCGGACGGGTCGACCCAGCGCCGGTCGACGAGATGGCGCACGGCGCCGCTCGTCCCGACCGTGATCACCGCCTGGCCGGCGCGCGTGAGCCCGGTCCCGACGTTGGCCATCGCGCCGTCGCTCCCGCCGGCGATGATCGGCAAACCGGCGGAGAGCCCCGTCGCGGCCGCCACGTCCCGGGCCAGGCCTCCCACGATCGCCTCGGGGGAGACGAGGGCGGGAAGCTGCTCGGGCGCGACGCGCGCGGCGCGCAGCGCGTCCGGATCCCACGCGCAGGTCGTCCCGTCGAGCAGCCCCGTCGTGGAGGCAAGGCCGATGTCGGTCGCCCAGGCGCCCGTGAGCGCGTGGAGGATCCAGTCCTTGATCCCCACGAAGAGGCGCGCGCGCCGGGCGACGTCCGGGGCGGCGTCGGCCCACCAGCGCAGGCGGACCGGGTGGTAGGTGGAGCGCACCGGGCAGCCCGTTCGCGCGTAGACGGCGGGGACGTCGAGCTCCGACCGGACGATTCCCTCCACGCCGGCGGCCCGGTTGTCCGCCCAGGTCATCGCGTCCGCCAGGGGCGCCCCGTCGGCATCGACCGGGAAGCAGCTGTGCATCGCGCCGCTGAACGAGATCCCGGTCGGCGCGACCGACGTGGCCGCTGCGACCGCGCGCAGCGTCCGGATCACGGCCTCCCGGATGACCAGGACGTCCTGCTCGGCCCAGCCGGGCCGGGGCACGCGAAGCGGATACGACTCGCTGGCGGCCGCGGCGACCCGGCCCTCGGCGTCGAGGAGGATCGCCTTGCAGCTCGTCGTCCCGAGGTCGAGGCCGATCATGCCGGGACATCCAGCCGGTAGGCGCGCTTCGCCAGGCCGTAGGCCATCTCGTGCGCCATCTGGCGGGCGCTCGCCTCGTCCACCTGGCCTCGCACGACGAGCCCGGCCAGCCAGCTCGCGGCGGCGCGGCGCCAGACGTCGTGGCGGGCCGGGATCGAGGCGAACGCCCGGGTGTCGTCGTTGAAGCCGGCGGTGTTGTACAGGCCGGCCGTCTCGACCACCTGGTCCAGGTAGCGGGCGATGCCGTTGAGGCTGTCGTGGAACCACCAGGGAGGACCGAGCCGCAGGGCCGGGTAGTAGCCGGCCAGGGGCGCGAGCTCACGGGCGTAGCAGCTCTCGTCCAGCGTGAACACGATCAGGCGGAACCGGGGGTCGTCGCCGAAGCGCGCCAGGAGCGGCTGGAGGTTGCGGGTGAACTCCGCGGCGACGGGGATGTCGGCCCCCATGTCGGGTCCGAACCGCTCGTACACGGCCCGGTCATGGTCGCGGTACGAGCCGACGTGGAGCTGCATGACGAGGCCGTCCTCGGCGCTCATGCGGGCCAGCTCGATCAGCATGTGCCCGGTGAATGCCCGGGCGTCGTCCGCGGTCGCCGCGCCCCGCAGGGCACGCGCGAAGATCGCCTCCGCATCGGTCGCGGAGAGAGGCGCGGTGAAGGCGGATTCGACGCCGTGGTCGGTCGCCGTCGCGCCCATCGAACGGAAGAAGCCCCGCCGCTCCTCGAGCGCGGAGACAAGCCCGGCGGCCGTCCCGAT
>JARLHH010000161.1 GCA_031292335.1 Candidatus Limnocylindrales bacterium
CGGTACTCGACGATCTCCCCGTTCTCGACGGCCGCGGTCGACTTGACGACCTCGATCGTGCGGATGTTCCGGACGGTCCGGGACGCGGTCGCGACGGCCTGCCGCGCGGCGTCGCTCCACGACTTCGGGCTCGTCCCGACCATCTCCCGGATGATGATCACGCCCATCCGTGCCCTCCCTGCCCCCGTGCCCGCCGGCCTGCGGAGCTCCGCGACCGCGACGGAAGTCTAGAGGGCGGAGGGACCGGCGCGCGAGGATGTGTCACGCGAGGATGTCGACCCCAGCAGGCGTCCGCTACGGCGCGACGCCCGCATAGCGTTCGCCGGCGTAGCTGACGAAACGCGTCTGGCTCTTCTTGAACCAGAGGTCCACCTCGCCGGTCGGCCCGTTGCGATGCTTGGCCAGCCGCAGCTTGATGATCTCGCCGTCCGCGTCCTGGTCCTCCCCGCGCTCCTTCGCTCGCCACAGGAAAACCACGAGGTCCGCGTCCTGCTCGATGGCGCCGGATTCGCGGAGGTCGGAGAGCCGAGGCTCCTTGGACTCGCGCATCTCGGGTTGGCGCGAGAGCTGCGAGATCGCGATGACGGGGACGCGCAGCTCGCGGGCAAGCGCCTTGAGGCCGCGGCTGATCTCGGACACTTCCTGGACGCGGTTCGCGTCGCGCGAGGTGGACGAGGCCTGCATGAGCTGGAGGTAGTCCACGATCACGAGGTCAAGGCCGACCTCCGCCTGCAGCCGGCGGGCCTTGGTCCGGAGCTCCATCGTGCTGATGTTCGGCGTGTCGTCGATGTAGATGGGCGCCTCGGAGAGGCCGGTCATGGCCTTGGAGACGCCCACGAAGTCCATCTCGTCGAGGAAGCCGGTCCGGAGGCGCTGGCTGTCGATGTTCCCGACCGAGCTGAGCAACCGCAGGACCAGCTGTTCCTTGCTCATCTCCAGGCTGAAGATCCCGACGCTCTTGCGGGGCGTGTTGCTGATGGCCGCGAACTCCGCGATGTTGAGCGCGAGGCTCGTCTTGCCGACCGACGGTCGCGCGGCGATCACGATGAGATCGGACGGCTGGAACCCCGTGGTCAGCGTGTCGAGGTCCGGGAACCCGGTCCGGATGCCGCTGATCTCGCCGCGGTGCGTGTGCAGGTAGTCGAGCCGGTCGAACGCCTCGTGGAGGAGCGTCCGGAGCGGGCTGAAGCCCGCCGCCACGCGCCGCTCGGACACGGCGAAGAGCTCCGATTCCGCGCGGTCGATCGCCTCCTGGATCTCCGGACCGTCCTCGTACCCGATCCCGGCGATCTTGCCGGCAGCCGCGATCAGGTTGCGCAGGACAGCCTTGCGTTCCACGATCCGGGCGTACTGGCCGGCGAAGACGGCAGTGGGCGTCTGCTCGGAGAGCGACGAGAGGTAGGCCCGGCCGCCGATCTGCTCCAGGTCGCCGCTGCGTTCCAGCGCTTCCGCGACGGTGACGATGTCGATCGGCTCGCGACGCTCCCACAGCTCGAGCATCGCGGCGTAGATGCGGCCGTGGGCCTGCCGGTAGAAGTCGTCCGCCCGGACGACGTCGGCCACCTC
>JARLHH010000162.1 GCA_031292335.1 Candidatus Limnocylindrales bacterium
CAGCCAAGCGTGCCCAGGCCCAGGCCGCCTGCCAGCACCGCCCCCAGGATCGTCCCGAACGTGGCCGCGACGAGCAGCCCTCCCACGAAGTGGAGGGGCGTCCGGCGCAGGATCAGCCCGAGGCCGGCCCCGATCAGGATGAGCGGCCACAGCTCCCACGCCTGCGCGATCGTCCCGCGCGCGAGCCAGCCCTGGCCGACGGCGAGCGGGATGCCGCCCAGGATGAGCAGGAAGACGCCCATGTTCACGAGGCGACGGTCGATGGACATGTGGACAGAACCCTCCTGGCGGGGGAGCGTACCGGCCGACGCGCCCGTCTGGGAACGGCCGAACGGCCCATCCGGAGGCCCTCAGGAGGACCTCCGTCAGAGGTGCCGTGATAGCCTTCCGCCGACGGCGTGTTCGCCTGTTCGAGTCACCGGAGGTGGGACTGGCGATGCGGCTCAGCGACTGGGGCGCGGCGGCACCCACCCCGACGGCCGCCGGCAGCAAGGTCCTCGCAGTCGCGGATGCGGCGCTCATCACGCTCGGGGCGACGCCGGAATCCGACTGCTGGGTCAGCTGGGGCGACGACCCGGAGTCCCGGTGGACGATCCTTGCCCCGACCCCCGCCGGCCTGATCCTCGCGCACGTCCGGGTTAACGTTCCCCAGGAAGGCCCGCGCGCCGCCGGCAAGCTGGTCCGCTGGAGCCGCGTGCAGCTCGGCGAGATCTCGGCAGAAGCCCAGGGCGCGCACCGGGTCGTCAGCGCCACCCTGGAGGGCACGATCCTGCGCGGCGTGGACGCGGATGCCGACGCGATCGGCGCCTTCCTGCAGGTCGTCCTCGCGGCGATCGACGGGCGCGCGCTGCCCGATCTCGCCGTCCCGCCTGCGCCCGCGATCGAGGCGGAATGACGTCCGCTGCGGCCGGGCCGGCGACGATCGAGGCGGTGTTGTTCGATCTCGACGGCGTCATCGTGGACTCGGAGCCGTGGTGGCACGCCGTGCGGATCGAGTGGGCCGCTGCCCGCGGCCTCACCTGGACCGAGGCCGACAATCGTGCGTGCATGGGCCGCAACTCACGGGACTGGGCCAGGATCATGCAGGAGCGGCTCCACCTGGACCTCACGATCCCCCAGATCGAGCGGGCCATCATGGGTGCCCTGGTCGAGAAGTACGCCCACGAGCCCGCGCCGCGCGTGCCCGGTGCAGTCGAAGCCGTCGCCCGGATCGCGGCCCGCTTCCCCTCCGCGATCGCATCGTCGGCCCATCCGTCGGTGATCCGGGCCGCGCTTCGCGCGGTTGGGCTGGAGGAGTGCTTCCGCGTGGTCGTCTCCTCGGACGACGTCCCGGCGGGCAAGCCCGCGCCGGACGTCTTCCTGGAGGCCGCCCGTCGCCTGGGGGTTCCGCCCGAGCGGTGCCTGGTCGTGGAGGATTCGCTCAACGGTGTCCTCGCCGGCCGGGCGGCCGGGATGACGGTCGTGCTCATCCCGAACCCGAGCTTCCTGCCGGGGGAGGGGACGGCGGAGGCCGCGGACTTCGTGATCGCCCGGCTCGCCGATCTCGACCCGCGGCTCCTGCTCGCCTGATGGCGTCTGCGGCGACGTTTCGCCGGCCGGGCAGGGTCCCGTACTGGCTCACCACGCTCGGGATCCGCCTGCTCGTGCATGCCTACGTGCGCGTCCGCGTCGAAGGCCAGGCGCTCCCGCCGGGCCCGGCGATCCTCTGCTTCAACCACCAGAGCTGGGCCGACCCATTCATCGTCGTGGCCGGCCTCCCGGCCCGCCCGGACCTCTGGTTCTTCGGCCCCCGGGAAGCCGACATGTCCGTCGGCGTGCGCAACCGGCTCATCACCTGGTCCGGCCGCGGCATTCCCTACAACCCGGAGCGGGCCGACCTCCGCGACGTCACGCGGCACGTGGAGGCCGTGCTCGCGAGCGGCGCGCGCCTCGCCATCGCGCCGGAGGGCCGCATCCATGCGGGCGAGCGAGCGCTCCTGCCCGTCAACGACGGGGTGGCGTTCTTCGCCCTGCGCGCCGGCGTGCCGATCGTGCCGGTCGGCCTGTCGGGTACCGGTTGGCTTCGCCTGGGCAAGACCATCCGCGTCCGCGTCGGCGCGCCGATCGACCATCGTGGCAGGCCGACCCGCCGGGCCGTGGACGCCCTGACCGGGGAGGTCCGCGCCGCCCTGCTGGCACTGCTGGCCGACGGCCGGGACGAGGCGCCGCCCGGGCGCTTCGGCCGGTGGGTGACCGAGCTCTTCAACGACTGGCCGGAGGGCCACCGTCCCGCGCCGGCCGCCGTCCTGCCCGAGACCGACAAGTAGAACAGCCGTTCGATATCGTCGGCACAGCCGGGGGCAGCCCGGTCTGCGATACTCGGGCCGACCAACGCACCCCGACAGGAGGCAGGCCAGACGTGGGAGCCACGGGACTCGCGGCGAACCAGGACGAGTATCGGTCTCGGCTGGGCGAGCAGCCGGACGCCCAGATCGACGCCTGGGCGGCCGAGGCGATGCGGGACATCTCGATCCGTCGCGGCGTGCTGGCGGTGCTGCATGACTACCGGTCGGCGACCGGCGCGGACGACGCCACGCTCGCGCGGGTCTTCTCGGCCGGGGGCGGACCGCCCGCCGTGGTGGGACGTGACCAGCAGGGCCGGCTGATCGTCCCGGCCGTCGCGCTCCACTGCCTCGTCACGGGCACCCGGGCCGTGCTCGCGGAGCCGCGCGAGAAGCTCATCGAGTACCTCGTCGAGAACTTCGAAGAGCTCGTCTACCTCTAGTCCGTGGTGAGCCGGCTGCTCCCGGGCCTGGTCCGGCTGGTCCATCCGTTCCCGTCCGCGCTCGACGCGGGGATCACGCTCGTGCTGGCGCTCCTCGCCGGCGCCCCGGCCGGCCGGGCGGTGCTCCTGGCGGTCGCGATGCTCGCCATCCAGTTCTCGATCGGGGCGGTCAACGACCTGTCCGACGCCCCGGCGGACGCGCTCGCCGGCCGCTCCAAGCCCCTGGTGGACGGACGTGTCCCCGCCCGCATTGCCGTCGTCGTGGCGGTGGCGGCGGGAACCGCCGGGATCACCCTCTCCGCGCTGGCCGGGCTGTTCGCTGCGCTCATCGCCCTGGCGGGCTACGGGATCGGGCTCGCCTACGACCTTCGCCTCAAGGCCACGGCGTGGTCGTGGCTTCCCTACGCGGCCGGCATCCCGCTGCTCCCGGTCTTCGCCTGGGTTGGCGCGACCGGGCGCCTGCCCGGCCCCATGCTCGCCCTCGCGGGACCGGGGGTGCTAGCCGGCGCGGCGCTGGCGATCGCGAACGCGTTGGCCGACGCGGAGCGGGACGCGGCGAGCGGCACGGCCACGATCGCGCGGGCGCTTGGCCAGGCGAGGGCGCTGCGCCTGGGGGCGCTCCTGAGCCTCTCGGTGGGCGGCATCGCCGCCCTCTCGGCAGTCGTGCTCGCCGGGCCGATCCCCGGGACCTGGCTGACCTGCGCCGGCGCAGCGGCGATGGCCGGGGGCATCTGGATCGGGTTCCGCGGCCACCTCCAGCGCGGGTGGGAGGTCCAGGCGGTCGGTCTCGGGATCCTTGCGGCCGGCTGGGTTGCGTCGCTCGCGGCGGCCGGCCTGGTCTGACCGAACGGCTGCGCCGGGCGCCGGTGCGGACGCCGGTGGCGGCGCGCGGCGGGGGCCAACGAGTCGAGCGTGGGAGCGGCCGCCGGCCTC
>JARLHH010000163.1 GCA_031292335.1 Candidatus Limnocylindrales bacterium
CGCGTCCGCGTCAACGTCGTGCGGTTCGCGCCGGGCGCCCGCAACGCCTGGCACGCCCACGCCGTCGGCCAGACGGTCCACGTCACCGAGGGCATCGGGCGCATCCAGTCGCGCGGGGGCGCGGTCGTCGAGATCCGGGCCGGCGACACGGTCCACACGCCGGCCGGCGAGTGGCACTGGCACGGCGCCGCGCCCGATCACTTCATGACCCATCTCGCCATCTGGGAGGCGCCCACCGAGGGCCCCGAGAGCGAGTGGGGCGAGCAGGTCACCGACGCCGAGTACCTGGTGCAGCCGGCGGGGCCGACCCGTTGACCGCCCGGACCGCCGCCGAGCCTGGCTGATAGAGGCTTGACGCGAAGAATGTCTCTGACTACCGTCAGAGACATGATCGGCGAGGAGGTCCAGGGGGTTCGACGTTTCAACCGCGAGGTCGCGGGCCGCATCGGCGCGCTGACCGACCAGTTCCTCGGTCGCGCTCGGCCCATGGGCGAGGCGCGGATCCTCTGGGAGATCGGCCCCGAGGGCACCGAGGTGCGGACCCTGCGAACGCGACTCGCGCTCGACTCCGGCTACACGAGTCGGGTGTTGCGGTCCCTCGAGCAGCAGGCGCTCGTCACCGTCGGCTCGAGCCCCGACGATCGACGGGTCCGTCGGGTCCAGCTTACCGATGCCGGACGCGCCGAACGCACGGAGCTCGATCGACGGTCGGACGAGCTCGCCCTGAGCATCCTCGAGCCGCTCAGCGTCAGTCAACGCACCAGGCTCGTCGCGGCGATGGCCGAGGTCGAGCGGCTGCTTCGCGCCTCCCCGGTGCGCATCTCCATCGAGGATCCGAGCTCGGCCGATGCGCGATGGTGCCTCGAGCAGTACTTCTCCGAGCTCGACGCGCGCTTCGAGACCGGCTTCGACGCGTCGCTCAGCATCTCCGCCGACGCACACGAGCTGACGCCTCCGGCGGGTGCGCTGCTCGTCGCCCGCGTGCATGCGCGGCCGGTCGCCTGCGGCGCCCTCAAGCTCCACCCCGGGGCTCCGGCCGAGCTGAAGCGGATGTGGGTGGCGCCCGAGGCTCGCGGGCTCGGGCTCGGCCGTCGAATCCTGCGGGAACTCGAGCAGCTGGCACGGGACGGGGGTGCTCAGGTCGTCCGGCTCGAGACCAATCGCGCCCTGGGCGAGGCCATCGCGCTCTACCGCGGGAGCGGCTTCCGCGAGGTCGCGGCCTTCAACGATGAGCCCTATGCCCACCATTGGTTCGAGAAGCGCCTGGCGTAGCGCTGCCGGGGACGCAGGACGCGACCCACCGCCTCGACGACGACACCCTGCTTGCGCACGATTCGCTCACCTTTCCAGGCTCTGGCCGGCGGCGTACGGGCCTCACGTGCGTCGTCAGGCGGAAGTCGTCCGCCCTGCGATCGCCCGCGCCACGACTGCCGCGTCGTCGCCGACCCCCAACAGCGTCGACGACTTGCGGGTCCGCAGGAAGTGCGTGCCGACGAAGTAGAGGCCGTCGACGACCGTGCTTGCCCCGTCAACCTGGACCGGGAAACCGAGATCGTCGAACGCGTCCGTCCAGGGCAGCCACGAGCGGAAGTCGGGGCGAAAGCCGCCGGCGAAGACGACCGCCCCGTAACCGTCGAGCGAGACTCGCTCCGGCGCCGAGCCGGGGAACGGCGCCGGCTCGGCGATCTCGGGCCGCGGAAGCCCGCGTTCGGCGGCGACCCGAAGCACCTCGCGCTTGATCTCCCGGAACCGTGCGTCTCCCCATGCCACCGAGTCCGCGAGGTCGGCGGCGAACCGCGCCTCGGAGCCGGCCGCCCCGAGGAAACGGCCGACAAGCGTGACGCCCATGGCCCGGAGCGTGCGGAGGCTCAGGTCATGGCCGCCGCCATGGCCCGTTGCGATCGGGTTCGCGCCGAGGCGTGCCGCGGGAGATGGCAGGCTCGTGACCGGCTGACCGAGAAACCCCGACTCCTCGAGCCACCAGACGAGGTCGCGGTCACCGATCCGGCGCGGACCCCATGGGGCCTTCCCGCACGCGAGGACGACATCCCGGCCGGCCTCCCGGAGCTCCTCGGCAAGCTGGCAGCCCGACTGCCCGCTGCCGACGACCAGGACCGGGCCCGGGGGCAGGCTCGCCGCGTTGCGGTACTCCTCCATGTCCATCTGCAGGAGCCCTGCAGGCAGCGACGTGGAGCCGGCGGGGCGGTAAGCGCGCTGGAAGGCGCCGGTGGCGAGGACGACGCGGTAAGCGTGGATGTCGCCGGCGGACGTCAGGGCGACGAAGCCGTCCCCTGCTCGCTCGATGGTCCGGACGGCGACGCCCTCCCGGATGGGCGCTCCCAGGGTGGCCGCGTACCACTCGAGGTGGGCGACGATCTCGTCGCGGGGCAGGAAGCCGTCGGGATCGGCGCCCGCGTACTCCCCGCCAGGGAGCCGAACGGTCCAGTTCGGCGTGACGAGGCAGAAGCTGTCCCACCGATCGCGCCACGCCTGGCCGATCCGGCCGCGCTCCAGGATGACGTGGTCGATTCCCAGGCGTGCGAGCTCATGGCTGACCGAAAGGCCCGCGGACCCGCCCCCCACCACCAGGACGTCGACGTGCTCCATGGACGCGGAGTCTACGGGGTGCCTGCCGTCCGACGGAAGAGGGCGAGCGGCCCGGCCCGCTGCAACCCCTCCGCCGATCCCCGGACGTCGAGCCGCCGCGCCAGTGACGACCGGTCCAGTGCGTCAATGCATCATGATGCTATGATGGTGCCATGGCAAAGGTTCGAACCACCCTCACGATCGACCCAGAGGTTCTCCGCGCTGTGAAGGTCCGCGCCGCAAGGCTGGGCAGAGGAGACAGTGACGTCATCGAGGAGGCGGTGCGGCGCGATTTCGGCCTCGACCTCCTCGACCGCCTCTGGTCCGCCAACGACCTCGGCGAGGACGAGGCGATGGCGCTCGCCGTCGAGGCGCAGCACCGAACCCGCGCCTGACGCGGTGCCGCTCGTGCGCGCCGTGCTCGACCCGAACGTCTTGATCTCCGCTGCGATCTCGCCTCGCGGTGCCCCGGCGCGCCTGCTGATCGCCTGGCAGGCAGGCGCATTCGAGCTCCTCGTCTCATCCCTGCTCCTCGCCGAGCTTCGCCGGGCGCTTGCGTACCCGAAGCTCGCACGTCTCGTCCCCGCTGCCGACGCCAGCGCCTACGTCTCGTGGCTGGGCAGTTGGGCCGAGGTTGTCCCTGACCCTCCCGGGCCACCGCCGATCCGTTCGAAGGACCCCGCCGACGACTACCTGATCGCAGTCGCCGCGGCGGAGCGCGCCATCCTCGTGTCCGGCGACGCGCACCTCACGGCACTCGCCCCGCGAATACCGGTCCAGACACCCGCGGCATTCCTGGCCGGACTCCCGACGATCGGCGCCTGAGCCGGCGACACGAGGCAGCCGGCGCCGTCAGCCGCGACCTCGGTCGGCCGCAGGCGCGATCGCGATCACGGAGGCGGCGCTTGCCGCCTGCCAGCTGGGCCAGGTAGGCGTCGATCAGGACCTCGACCGAACGGCGCGGAGCGCGGGACGACCCCTGTGGCATCACCGCGCACGAACGGCATCGTGCCCTGCGCGAACCTCGTCTCCCGGTCGCGACCGGCGGGGCTGTCAGGGTCATACTCGCGGTATGAAGACCGCTGTCTCCGTGCCCGACGACCTGTTCGCCCAGGTCGACCGTCTCGCCCAGCGCTCGCGCAGGTCGCGCGGCGAGCTCTACAGCGCCGCGCTGCGGGAGTACGTCGCTCGGCACGCGCCCGACGAGGTGACGGCAGGCCTCGACCGCGTCATCGCGGAGGTCGGCCAGCCGGACGGTGATCCATTCGCTGCCGCGGCAGCCCGCGAGACCCTCGGCTCGGCCGGGTGGTGATCGCCCAGGGCGAGGTCTGGCGGGCCGACCTCGGCGAGCCGGCCGGGTCGGAGCCCGGATTCCGCCGGCCGGTGGTCATCGTCCAGGGCGACGCCTTCAACCGCAGCTCGCTCCGCACGGTCGTATGCGTCAGCCTGACGAGCAACGTCCGCTGGGCGGATGCTCCCGGCAACGTGCTCCTTCCCGGTCG
Source organism: Candidatus Limnocylindrales bacterium (assembly GCA_031292335.1). Lineage (GTDB taxonomy): Bacteria > Chloroflexota > Limnocylindria > Limnocylindrales > CSP1-4 > CTSoil-043. The sequence goes on from JARLHH010000163.1 coordinate 4,089, forward strand.
CGCGACGGGCCTGCCACGGGACTCCGTGGTGGACGTGTCGCAGCTCGTGACGGTCGACCGGGCCGCCCTGACCGAGCGTGTCGGCGCCCTGTCGGCGTCGAGCCTGGAGCTCGTGCTGGGCGGGATCGACATCGTGCTCGGGCGTTCCTGACGATCGCGGCGTCCCGGGGAGAGACCAGGCGCGCGTGACGTGCCGGGTCGGACCTGGTTCGACCAGGCCCGGTGTGGCAGCCTCCCGCGGACGGTCAGCTGCCCCAGCCGAGGTCGGACACGACCTCTCCCGCCATGCGGTCCTGGCCCGTGGAGCGGGGCGCGACCCAGGTCCTGAACGGGCCCGGGCCGACGACCGCGGCGCCGGCGGCTGCCGCCTCCGGCGAGGCCCAGCGGCCGACGACCACGAGCTCCTGCGGGCCGGTCTTCACCGGCGTCTGGCCGACGAAGCCTTCGAGACCCGCGAAGACCGCCGGCATCTCGCGCTCGATGTCGGCGACCACCTCCTCGACCGGCACGGACAAGGTGATCCGGTTCACGACGACGACCTGCATCAGGGCCAGCTCCCCCTTGGCGCCGCTCAGGCAGCGGCGAAGGGGCGAAGCATCGCAGAGACCCGCGGCGCGTGCTGGTGCCGTCCATGCCTGGAGCCCCGGGCGGGCCCGGACAGACAGCAGGTTCCGCATCCCTGGCTTCTCGCGGGGTGAGAATGAGCGACGTTCTTGCCCACAAAGGGCTGAGAGGCGTGAGGAGCGTGCCGATGAACTCGACCCTTCGACAGACGATGGCGGGTGCAGTCCGAAGTCTCGACACGCGTGCGCGCGCGCTCGGGCCGAACCCGGGCAGCGCCGCGTAGCGGACACGGTCGAGGCCAGTGCGCGTCATCTTCACGTTCGCGGGTGGCCAGGGCCACCTGGATCCGCTGGTGCCCATCGCCCGGGCAGTCACCGCGGCAGGCCACACCGTGGCGTTCGCCGGGCGGCCGTGGATGGTCCCCAAGGTCGAGGCACGTGGCTTCGTGTGCTTCCCCGGGGGCACGGACGCCGGCCTCGAGCCGGTGACCCGGCCGCTCGCGCCGGTCAACATGGAGCGTGAGGCGCGCGACCTGGTCATGGGCTTCGGGCGGCGGGTGGCCCGTTCGCGGGCGCCCGACCTCCTCTCGACGTTCGTGACCTGGCGGCCCGACGTGGTCGTCTGGGAGGAGACGGATCCGGCCGCCGGCATCATCGCTGAGCGGCTCGGCCTCCCGCACGCCACCGTCCCCGTGCTGGCGTTCGGGATGATGGCCGCGCCCTTCGCCGAGGGCTACAACGTGGTCCGCGAAGGGTACGGCCTGAAGCCTGATCCCTCCGGCGAGATGTTGAGCCGCTACCTGGTGCTGTCGCCGTTTCCCAGGACTCTGCGCGATCCGCGGAACCCCTCCCCGCCGACCGCGCACGGGATCCGGATCGTCGACGTCGATCGAACCTCTCGCGCGGCCGGCTCGACGCCGGACTGGACAGCCGCCATCGAGGGCGTCCCGTCGGTCTACTTCACCCTCGGAACCGTGTTCAACCACGAGTCGGGCGACCTGTTCTCGCGGGCGCTGGCCGGGCTCCGCGAGCTGCCGATCAACCTGCTCGTGACGGTCGGCCGCGAGATCGACCCGGCGGCTCTCGGCCTCCAGCCAGCCCACGTGCGCATCGAGCGGTTCGTCCCTCAGGCGGAGATCCTGCCCCACGTGGATCTCGTCGTGTCCCACGGTGGCTCCGGCAGCGTCCTTGGCGCACTCGCCCACGGCCGGCCGATGGTCGTCCTCCCGATGGGCGCCGACCAGCCGCTCAACGCTGAACGGATCACCGCGCTCGGGGCGGGTCGTTCCCTGGATGCGATCCAGGCAACGCCCGACGAGATCCGCGAGGCTGCATCGTCGGTGCTCGCCAATGCCACCTACTGCGAGTCCGCCGGCCGGCTCGCCGACGAGATCGCCGCTCTCGTCGATCGATGTCGCGGTCGACCTGCTCGAACGGCTGGCACGGGAGCGACGGCCGATCGTCGTCGCCTGAGCGACGTCCTCGTACCGCCGCGCTAGCATCGCTGGGCATGAGTTCGCTCGACGACCTGTGGGATTACGACGATCCGGCCGCCTCCGAGGCACGGTTCCGCACGGCGATCGAGGCCGCCGAGGCCGGCGGCGACCCGGCGGCCGTCGACGAGGCCCGCACGCAGCTGGCCCGCGCGCTCGGGCTGCAGGGTCGATTCGGGAACGCGCACGAGGTCCTTGACCGGGTAGACGCCGACCACCCGGCCGACGATCGCATCCGTGTGCGGGCCCGCCTGGAACGCGGCCGTGCATGGCGGTCGGGCGGCGACGTCGCCGCCTCCATCCCGCCCTTCGAGGCGGCATGGGAGCTGGCGCGAGCGCTCGGCGAGGATGGGCTGGCGGTCGACGCCGCCCACATGCTGGCCATCGTCGATGCGCCGCCCGGCGAGGCAACCTGGCACGAGCGGGCGCTCGAGCTTGCCGACACGTCCCCGGACCCGATCGCTCGGCGGTGGCGCGGCAGCCTCTGGAACAACATCGGCTGGGCCCGGTTCGACACGGGCGACCTCGACGGTGCACTGGCAGCGTTCGAGACGGCGCTTCGTGCGCGCCGCGAGCAGGGTCGGCCGGGGGAGACGCGCGTCGCCGAGTGGTGCGTCGCGCGCTGCGTTCGGGCGCTCGGGCGGCCCGCCGAGGCGCTGGCCGTCCAGGAGCGGCTGGCCGAGGAGGCGGCGGCCGCGGGGGACCCGGAGAACGGCTTCGGGGCCGAGGAGATCGGCGAGTGCCTGCTGGACCTCGGCAGGGAGGAGGAGGCTCGGCCGTACCTCGCCCGCGCCGCCGAGCTCCTCGGCGCCGACGCCTGGCTCGCGGAGCACGAGCCCGATCGGATCGCCCGGCTTCGTCGCCTGGCCCGGCGCTGACCGGGACCGAGTTCTGTCCCCCGCGCGGTTCCTGCTGTACCCTCGGCCCCTTACCTCGCAACGGAGCCCAGGGTGGTCTGCTCGAGCTGCGGGACGGAGAACCGGCCCGGACGGAAGTTCTGCGGTGGCTGTGCGGCCCCGCTGGCGCTGGTGTGCCCGTCGTGCGGCGCCGCGAACGAGCCGGACATGCGCTTCTGCGGCGAGTGCGCGACGCCGCTCGCCGCCGGGACCGCGCCCGTGCCGACGACGACCCTCCGACCCGGCCCGCCCACACTGGGCGTCGGGCCCGTCACCGAGCGCCGGCTGGTCACGATTCTCTTCGCCGACCTCGTCGGCTTCACGACGCTCGCCGAGGGAAGGGACGCCGAGGACACCCGCGAGCTCCTCTCCCGCTATTTCGACCTCTCCCGCGAGGTCATCCTCCGGTACGGCGGAACGGTCGAGAAGTTCATCGGCGACGCGGTCATGGCAGTCTGGGGCGCACCAACAGCCCACGAAGACGATGCCGAGCGCGCCGTTCGGGCAGGCCTCGAGCTCGTCGGCGCGGTCAGGTCGCTGGGTCCGACGATCGAGGCGCGAGCCGGGGTCCTGACCGGCGAGGCGGCCGTCACGCTCGGCGCGACCGACCAGGGGATAGTGGCCGGCGACCTCGTCAACACGGCATCCCGGCTGCAGTCCGTCGCCCTGCCCGGGACGGTCCTCGTCGGCGAGGCAACCCAGCGGGCCGCGTCGGCCGCGATCGTCTTCGAGACCGCCGGCGAGCAGGCGCTCAAGGGAAAGGCCGCGCCCGTCCAGGCCTGGCAGGCTGTCCGCGTCGTCGCCGAGCGTGGCGGCCGGAAGCGGGCCGAGTCGCTCGAAGCCCCATTCGTCGGCCGCGACGACGAGCTGCGCCTGCTCAAAGAGCTCTTCCACGCCACGAGCCGCGAGCGGCGGGCTCGCCTCGTCTCGGTCATCGGCCCGGGCGGCATCGGCAAGACCCGCCTCGCCTGGGAGTTCGAGAAGTACCTCGACGGGCTGGTCGAGAATGTCTGGTGGCACGACGGCCGCAGCCCGGCCTACGGCGACGGGATCAGCTTCTGGGCCCTCGGCGAGATGGTGCGCGAACGGGCCCGCCTGGCCGAGACCGACGACGAGCCCACGACCCGGGCGAGGATCACCGAGACCCTCGCGACGCACGTCCCCGACCCGGACGAGCGGCGCTGGATCGAGCCGGCCCTCCTCGCCCTCCTGGGCATCGAGTCGGGGATCAGCTCGGAGCAGCTGTTCGGGGCCTGGCGGACGTTCTTCGAGCGGATGGCGGCGACAGGGCCGGTCGTCATGGTCTTCGAGGACTTCCACTTTGCCGATGCCGGCGTGATCGACTTCGTCGACCACCTCGTCGAATGGTCCCGGAGCTACCCGATCTACGTCGTCACGCTGTCGCGGCCCGAGCTCCTCGAGAAGCGCCCGGACTGGGGCGCGGGCAAGCGGAGCTTCACCTCCGTCCACCTGGAGCCGCTGCCCGAGTCCGCGATGCGGGCGCTCCTGGCCGGCCTGGTCCCGGGCCTGCCGGAATCCGCGGTCGGGGCCATCGTCGCCCGAGCCGACGGCGTTCCGCTCTACGCGGTCGAGACCGTGCGAATGCTCCTGGCGGATGGCCGGCTGGCCCTCGAGGATGGTGCCTACCGCCCGGTCGGCGACCTTGCCAGCCTCGCGGTCCCCGAGACGCTGACCGCGCTGATTGCCTCCCGCCTCGATGGCCTTGCCCCCGAGGAGCGGGTCATCGTCTCCGATGCGGCCGTCCTGGGCCAGAGCTTCACGCTCGCGGGGCTGTCTGCCATCACGGGAATCGGCGAGGACCAGCTCGGGCCTCGTCTCCGGGCGCTCGTGCGCCGCGAGCTCCTGTCCCTCGAGGCGGACCCGCGCAGCCCGGAGCGCGGCCAGTACGCGTTCGTCCAGGCCCTGATCCGGGAGGTTGCCTACAACACGCTCGCCCGCGCCGACCGCAAGCGCCTGCACCTCGCCGCGGCCCGCTTCTTCGAGAGCCTCGAGAGCGACGAGCTCGCCGGCGGCCTGGCCGGCCACTACCTTGCGGCCCAGCAGAACGCCGCAGAGGGACCGGAATCCGACGCCCTCGCCGCCCAGGCGCGGATCGCCCTCCGGGCCGCGGCCGAGCGCGCCAGCGCCCTCGGGTCATTCGACCAGGCCCTCGCCTTCCTGCGCCAGGCGCTCACGGTCACGTCCGATCCCGCCGAGCAGGCCGAGATCATCGAGCGGGCGGGCGAATCGGCCTCGGCCGGCGCCCACCACGACGAGGCGGAGGTGCTGCTGCGGCGGGCCGTCGAGCTCCAGCGCGGGCGCGGCGATCGGGTGGCCTGCGCCCGGGCCATCACCGCGCTCGGGCGGGCGCTCTTCGGGCCTTTCCGGACCGAGCAGGCGCTGGCCGTCCTCGAGCCCGCGGCAGAGGAGTTTGTCGATCTCGGCACGGATGCGGCCTTCATCGCGCTCCTCGGGCAGCTCGCCCGCGCGTACATGATGAACATGGACCTGGATCGCTCGATCCAGGTCGCGGACCAGGTCCTCGCCGTGGCCGAGCGCGCCGATCTGGTGGCCCTCGTGGCAGACACGCTCGTGACGAAGGGAACCTCGCTCGGGTCGCTCGGCCGCGGCTACGAGGGCCTGGGCGTCCTCGAGACAGGCATGCACCTCGCGGAGCGGCACGGCCTTGCGGACACAATCGGTCGGGCCCGCCTCAACCGCGGCTTCCTCCTGAGCCCGGGCGATCCGCGCGAGGCGCTGGCCAACGATCGGCTCGGCCTCGCCGAGGCGCGCCGCCTGGGCCAGCGCACGTGGTCCGACGTGTTCCTCACGAACGCAGCGGTGAACGCCCGCTGGACCGGCGACTGGGACTGGGCACTCCCCGAGCTCGACGAGCTGCTGGCCGGCGACCTGGACCGCGAGACCCGGATCAGCGGCCTTACCTCGGTGATCCAGATCCGGGCCCTGCGGGGCGACCCGGTCGCCGAGCTCCTGGCCGAGGCCGAGCGACTCGCCGAGGACGCCACGGACCGCCAGATCCGGCACGGCGTCCTCGGCTCCCGTGCCGCCTGGATCATGTGCCGCGGGGATCTCCTCGCGGCGGCGGAGGCGTATCGGCGGGCGGCCGGTCTGAACACAGGCGCCACCCAGGACTACATCGACCTCGCCGCTCGGGCGGCCATCCGTGCAGGTGATGTCGCCGCGGCCGCCGCCGACCTCGCCGCGTTCGATGCAGCCGGAGGGCGCGGGCCGGCCATCGACGCACGCCGGACGGCGATCCAGGCGGGGCTCGCGGCGCTCGACGGCCGTGTCGCTGAGGCCATTGCGCTCTACCGCGAAGCCAACCGACGCTTCCGAGAGTCCGGGCTTGCGCTCGACGAAGGTCTCACGGCGATCGAGATGGCGACGCTGCTGGATCCCGCTGACCCGGAGGTGAGAACAGCGATCGGCGCGGGTCGGGCAGTCCTCGCGCGACTCGACGCCCAGCCGTTCATCGAGCAGCTCGACGCCGCGGCCGCGCGCTCCGGCGAAGTGGCCAGGGACCGTGCCGCACTGCCGGCCTCGGCGTCCGCGGTGCCTCCGCGCGGGAGGGCGATCCCCGCGGGCTAGGCCGGGCGAGATGGTCAGGCGTACCGGCGGCGGCCGGGTGCGGTCCGGCGGGCCTAGCTGGTGACGCCGTCGGGCAGCGGCTCACCGAGCGCGGCGATGCGACCCTGGATCTGCCCCGCGTCCGGGTACGCCTCGCGGTGCGCGAGGCCAAGCTCAGGGAGTCCGAGCGCGGTCGCCGCGTCGTCGGTCAGGAACAGGTAGGGGCGGAAGCCGATCCGGTCTCGAACGGTGTTCTTGAGCAATCGGTGCGCGACCGTCACGGACGAGCCGAGCAGGTCGCTGCCGGACCCGACCCGCTGCCGCACCGCGTAGCCCCGATGGAGCACCGCCTTGAGGTCGAGGTGCGCGACCGCGGGGCAGGCCGTGCAGATGTGGTCGCTGGCAGGGATCGCTCGCGTGCGACTGTCGATGAACGCCCGGTACGTGGCCCGGAGCTTCTCGAGGACGCGGGCGCCCTGGCCATCGAGGCCTGCCGCCGGCGCGGCGGCGAAGACTGCATCGCCTTCGAGCTTGACCAGGGCGAAGTCGGGCTCGACGCCCTCGATCACCGTGTTCAGCAGGTCACCCAGCACGGAGTAGGCGGCCGGGATGCCCGCGCCGAAATCGACCCCGTGCTCCAGCTCGACCCCGGCCATGAAGCCCGTGTAGCCGGAGATGTCGGCGAGCAGCAGGTACCACTCCCCTGTCGGCGCATCCGCCGCTGCCGGAGAACCAGATCGCTCTGCTCGCTCCACCGTGCCCCCCTCTGGCCAGTCGTCTGCGGTTCACAGAGTATGCGCGTGGAGCTCTACCTGTCCCGGAGGAGCGCGGCCCTTGTCGCGTGACAACCGCGACCAGGCGCCTGTCGATTCCGAGCCGGTCCACTCGTCGTCATGGTGACCGGCGATCACGCCGGCCCCGGGCAGCCGCCGGGATCACGTTCCTCTCGTAGCTGGGGGTCCTCGAAGTGGCAAGTTACCTGTTGACGTACTACGGCGGTGGCATGCCGGAGAGCGAGGCAGAGCAGGCCCAGGTCATGCAGGCCTGGACGGCGTGGTTCGGGGAGCTTGGCGACGCCGTCCTCGACGGCGGCAACCCGACCTCGCACTCGCGCGCGATCTCACCGGACGGATCGGTCATGGAGGCGACGTCGGCGCCGACCGGCTACTCGATCATCAAGGCAGACAGCCTCGACGCGGCCGTCACGGCCTCAAAGGGTTGCCCGGTCCTCGCCGGCGGAGCCAGCGTCGTGGTATCGGAGATCTTCCCGGCGATGTAGCGCATCGGAGCGGCGGCACGACGGCGACCACGTCGACACCGGCGGGTCGCCGTACCCCGTTCGCGGGACGCCGCGCCGGAGACGCACGCTCCAGCCCGCCTCGACGTGGCCGCGGGATGCCCTGATCAGCCCCCTGCGGGCCTGGCCGTGTCGGGCTCGGCCGCCAGCGCCTCGAGCTCCGTGACCGCTCCGCGAAGGTCGGTCGCGAGTTGCTCCGAGCCGAGCCGGTGGGTCGTGATGTCCGCGATCTGGCGCCAGGAGCCGACCTTGCGTCGGCCGTCGCGAAAGCAGTCCCAGACCACCTCGCCACGCCGGAGCTCCGCGATCGTGAAGGTCACGTTGTCGAGCGCGTCGGCCGCCTTGAGGCGCACGCTGTCGCGGTCGGGCCGCACGTGGAAGACCTGGCGCCAGCCGTTCGTGACCGCCTCGACGAGCCGGCGGACCTCCCGGCCGAAGCGGGCCTCTAGCTCGCCGCTCGTCGTCGCCGTGTCCTCGAGCGTGTCGTGGAGCCAGCCGGCCGCCTCGAGGTCGTCACGTCCGGGATAGTGGCGCGCGAGGATCGCGGCGACGCCCGCCGGGTGGACGAGATACGGGATGTCGGTCCCCGTGCGGAGCTGGCCGGCGTGGCGCTCGCGTGCGAACGCCTCCGGAGTCTGCGGCGGCGCGTCCTCCATGGCGTCTCCGACCAGCAGCCTGGGTACCCGGTCAGAACGCCCGGATCCGCGTCGGGCGGATGCGAATCGCGAGGGAGAAGTCCCGCGCCGTGGCGGCCTCGTCCATCTCCCAATGGGCCAGCGGCGCGCGGTACTTGGCCATGTACGCGGCGTCCTGGTCGAACGGCGGGAGGGCCGGATCGGTCACCGCCATACCCTCGAGGGAGAGCATGTGGTCGCCGTAGACATCGCTCTGGAGGTTGAAGGCAACGCGCGGGTTCGCGGCGATGTTGCGCACCTTCGAGGTTTCGGGCCGGCTGTAGATGACGATCTCCGCGCCGTCCCACAGGAACGAGACGACAGACGACTGGGGCGTCCCGTCCGGTGCGACCGTCGTCAGCCAGCCGACGATCTCGCTCGCGAGGTGCTCGCGCGCCCATGCGCCGTCGGGATCTGCCGGGTCGAGCCTCGCCAGCGGCCTGTCCATGCTGCACCTCCGGGGTCGTGCGTCGATCGGGCTGCGATTGCGTCCGGGTCGAGTGTGGGCGGATCTGCGAGCCTCCGCTCGTCGCGGTCGGCGCCGCCGGCAGGGTTCTGTCGGTCAGCGGAGGTCGTGGAAGGCGGGGAG
>JARLHH010000164.1 GCA_031292335.1 Candidatus Limnocylindrales bacterium
CAGCTCTCCCGCCTTCGGGTCGCGTCCGCCCGGGTGGCCGAGGTGCTGGACCGCCCGGACCCGGTCCGCGAGCCGGCCCATCCCGCGGCCTGCCCGGCGGCGCCCTTCGGCCTGCGCATCCGCGGCCTCCGTGCCCGCTACCGGACCGACGGCCCGGACATCCTCGACGGGGTGGACCTGGAGCTTCCGGCCGGGGGGCGCGCCCTGATCACCGGCCCGAGTGGCTCCGGCAAGAGCACGCTCGCCGCGGTCCTGCTCCGCTTCCTCGACCCGTCCGGCGGGACGGTGGAGCTTCTGGGAGCCGATGGCGTGGCCGACCTGACCGAGCTCTCCGGGGACGACGTCCGCCGGATCGTGGGCCTGTGCGCCCAGGACGTTCACGTGTTCGACACGACGATCGCCGAGAACATCCGGCTTGCCCGCCCCGGGGCGACCGAGGCAGAGCTTCGCGCCGCGCTGCGGGCAGCCCGGCTCGACGACTGGGTGAACTCGCTGCCGGACGGCCTGGACACGCCGGTCGGTGAGCACGGGGCTCGCCTCTCGGGCGGGCAGCGGCAGCGGCTGGGCCTGGCGCGCGCGATGCTGGCCGACTGGCCGGTCATCATCTTCGACGAGCCCACCGAGCATCTCGACGAGCCGACCGCGGCCGCGCTCACGGTCGATCTCCTCGCGGCGGCGGACGGCCGCACCGCGATCTTCATCAGCCATCGGCCCGAGCTGATGGCGGCCGTCGCGCCGGCGGCAACGCTCCGGCTGGGCGCCTGAGCGGAAGACGCTCCGAGCGTCCCCTCGGGCGCAGCCCTCTCTAGAGCCCGGTCTCGAACAGCCGGATGTCAAAGGCCGAGATCACGTGCCCGTCGCCGCGGGTCGCGGCGAGCGCATCACGGGCGCCCAGCGAATCGAGGTCCGCCGGGAAGCGCGTGATCATGTCGAGCACGACCTTCTGGATCCGGCTGGCGTTCTTCTCGAAGACCTCGAGGACGCTGAGCGCGTTGACGACCTCCGTGCCCTCGATCACCCCGGCGTCGTAGTCCGTGATCAGGCTGATGTTGACGACCGCCATGCCCAGCTCGCGGCACAGGTACGCCTCGGGATACTGGGTCATGTTGATGACCTCCCAGCCGGCATCGCTGAACCACTTCGACTCTGCCTTCGTCGAGAAGCGCGGGCCCTGGATCACCACGACGGTGCCGCGCTCGTGGACCGGGATGCCGTGCTCGCGGATGACGTCGATCGCGATCGCCCGCAGGGTCGGGTCGTAGATCTCGGCGGAGCTGACGTGGCTGACGATCGGCCCGTCGAAGAACGTGTCCGCTCGCCCGCGGGTGCGATCCACGAACTGGTCGCAGACGACGAAGTCGCCGGGCGCGACCTCGCGCTGCAGTGAGCCGGCCGCGCAGGGGCTGATGATCGCCTTGACGCCGAGCGCCCGCATCGCCCACACGTTCGCCCGATAGGGGACGCCGTGTGGCGGGATCGTGTGCCGCCGACCGTGGCGGGGCAGGAACGCCACCGACCGGCCGCCCACCTCGGCCAGGAAGAAGCTGTCCGACGGCGCGCCGTAGGGCGTGTCGACCTTGATCTCGCGGACGTCCTGCAGGAGCGAGTAGAAGCCCGAGCCGCCGAAGACGCCGATCTCGGCCACGTCACCCATCGCCTGCCTCCCGGTGTGCCGCCCGCCGGAGCGGCCGAACGGCCGCGACGGTCCGCCGCGATGCTACCCCGGCCAGCGGTCAGCCGCCGGGGCGCGCGCTGGGTTCGTGCGCGCGGCCGTCGAACGGCGCGTTGAGCGACGCACAGCCTTGACGCCCGGACCCATCACGCTCCCGGTGGCCGTCTCGATCGTGCATCTCCCGCACACGGCGCCACCGAACGGAGCGGCGGCCACAAGCCCCGCGGGCGCGCCTACCCCTCGGCCGCTCCGGCGTCGCGGAGCACGGACTCGAAGAAGACGAGCGAGTCCTCGAGATGCGCTTCCCAGTACTCCCAGGTGTGCCCGCCGGGATACTCCGCGTAGGTATGCGCGATGCCGGACGCGACGAGCGCCTCGTGGAGCAGCCGGTTCCCGGCGAGGAGGTGGTCCTCGGTCCCGCAGTCGAAGCGAAGGGGTGGCAGGTCCGCTCGGCGGCGCTCCATCCATCCCAGGAGGTCCAGCTCGGCGGCCGGGACCGCGCCCGCGGCGGAGGCGCGTCCAACGATCCGGGCGACGTCACCGGCGCGGGTGACGCTGGAGTGGGCCGAGATCCCGGCGAACTGGTCGGCATGCTTGGCACCGAGCCGCAGGGCCCCGTAGCCGCCCATGGACAGACCCGCGATGAACAACGGGGACGCGCCGGGGTTCAGGCCCAGGAGCCGGCGGACCGCTCCCACCGCGTCGCGCACGATCCACGTCTCGAACGCGCCGCCGGCGTGGTCGACATAGCCGGAGGCGTCCCGCCAGAGGCCATCGGACGGGCAGGCGAGGACCATCGGGCGGATCGTCCCAGCCTCTGCCAGCCGCCGCGCGGTCCGGTGGGCACCTCCCTTCCCGAACCAGGCCCAGTGGCTTCCGTACGACCCATGCAGGAGCAGCACGACCGGGAGCTGCTCGCCCGGGGTCCTGCCGTCCGGGGCGTACTCAGAGATGTCGCCGCGTCCGCCGAGCGCGGCGCTCCCCACGGTGAGCAGGCGGATCCCGTCGAGCTCGAAGCGCGGATCGGACGCCTCGAGGTCGGGGAGTTCCGGACCGCCAGCCGGCCTGGGCACGTGCCGCTCCGTTCTCCGACCCTGCGTGCCTGGTGCCGCGGTCCTGGGGTCACCCGGCCGCGGACGCGCGTCAGAGATCCGTGAGGTCGAGCGCGCGCGATCCGGGCGTCCGGGGCGCGGCCGGCTCCTCCCAGGGGAGCACGACGCTTGCCTCCTCGAGGGGCCGGAACGAG
>JARLHH010000165.1 GCA_031292335.1 Candidatus Limnocylindrales bacterium
GCCCGTGGCGGAGGCCGTCGCCGAGCCCGTGGCGGAGGCCGTCGCCGAGCCCGTGGCGGAGGCCGTCGCCGAGCCCGTGGCGGAGGCCGTCGCCGAGCCCGTGGCGGAGGCCGTCGCCGAGCCCGTGGCGGAGGCCGTCGCCTTGGGCGTGAGCGCCGAGGAGATCGCCGACGCACCCGGCGCCGAAGAGCCCGAGATCGAGGTCGCCCCGGCCGTGTCGCGGCCCGAGCCCTCGACCATGGAAGAGCTGCTCGCGGAGCAGGACACCGACATCCGGAGCTTCAAGCACGGCGACGTCGTCGAAGGTGCCATCGTCCGGATCGACAAGGACGAGATTCTCGTCGACATCGGGGCGAAGAGCGAGGGCGTGGTCTCCAACCGCGAGCTCTACGGACGGAACGCGGAGAGCTCCCCGGTCCTCGCCGTGGGCGACGTGGTCCTCGTCTACGTGCTCCAGCCGGAGTCGCCGGAGGGCCACGTGGTCCTCTCCCTGCGGCGTGCCGGCCTCGAGCGCAAGTGGCGCTCCATGCAGGAGCAGTTCGAGACGGGGGTCATCATCGAGGCGCCCGTGATCGACCACAACAAGGGCGGCCTCATCGTCGACTGCGGCATCCGCGGGTTCGTCCCGATCAGCCAGATCGTCGACTTCCCGCGCCGGCCCCAGAACGAGCAGCCGCGCGACGCCGCCCAGGAGATCGCCGAGAAGCTGCAGCCGTACGTCGGCCGTCGCCTCCGCCTCAAGATCCTGGAGGTCAACCGGAAGGCGAACCGCCTGATCCTGTCGGAGAAGGTGGCGCTCTACGAAGAGCGGCGCGAGAAGCGCGACGAGCTCTTCAGCAGCCTGCAGGTCGGCCAGAAGGTCAAGGGCAACATCCGCTCGATCGCCCCGTTCGGCGTCTTCGTGGACCTCGGGGGGATCGATGGGCTCGTCCACAAGAGCGAGCTGTCGTGGAACAAGGTCAACAACCCGGAGGCTGGCTACAAGGTCGGCGAAGAGGTCGAGGCCGAGGTCATCGACATCAACCATGAGCGCGGGCGGATCAGCCTTTCGATCCGGCGCCTCCAGCCGGACCCCTGGCATTCCACGGTGGCCGACTTCAAGGTCGGCGAGATCATCGACGGAACGGTCACCAAGCTCGTCAACTTCGGCGCCTTCGTGCGCGTTCGCGACGGCCTCGAGGGCCTGATCCACATCAGCGAGCTCTCGCACCAGCGCGTCGCCCATCCGGGTGACGTGGTCCGCGAGGGCCAGACCATCAAGCTCAAGATCATCTCGCTCGACTCGGAGCGACATCGCCTGGGCCTCAGCCTCAAGCAGGCCGAGGAGCCGCCGGCTCGTCCGGCGCCCGAGGTCGCGCGGCCGCGGCGTCCCCGCGAGGAGCGCGGTTACTCGATGTCGGACGCGGTCCAGGAGCCCGAGGGCGGGATCGACAACACACTTGCGGCGGCGTTCGCCCAGGTGCGCCAGCAGCTCGAGCAGGCCGAGCGAGCCACCGAGCCGGCCGCGGCTCCCGAGCCCGTGGCGGTCGCGGAGACCGAGGCCGCGCCCGAGCCTCAGCCCGAGGTCGCCGAGGCGGTCGCACCGGCGGCCGTCGCGGAGCCCGAGCCGGAGCCGGTCGCGGAGGCGATCGCGGAGCCCGAACCGGAGCCGGTCGCCGAAGCGGCCGTGCCGGAGCCGATCGCGGACCTGTCCGCCGAGGAGCCGGTTGCCGTGGCGGTACCCGCGATCGAGGCCGACCCGGAGCCCGACGCGGCCAGCGAGACGACGCCGGACGCCTAGCTCGCCCGGAGACCATCGCGCGAGGCGTCCAGCCGACGGCCGGCCGGGCGCCTCGTGATTTTGACGCCCCGCGCGCGGCATCCGATCGACCCGGGTTCGCGAACAGCAGGGTGTCAAGGGACGGTGCTCGCCTGGCCCGCCCCTCGCCGCAGAATCCCCGCCGTGGCCCAAGGGCAGGCCGGGTGGGTCGTGCTAGCATGACTTGGAGGGCGGTTCCCGCCGCCAGAACGGACGCTCAGCCTTGATGGACCGCTTCGACAAGTTCACCGACCGCGCACGCAAGGTCCTGACGCTCGCGCAGGACGAGGCGCAGCGGTTCAACCACAACTACATCGGCACCGAGCACCTGCTGCTCGGCCTCGTCCGCGAGGGCGAGGGCGTCGCCGCGCGCGTCCTCGAGAACATGAACGTCGAGCTGGCCAAGGTCCGCACCGCCGTCGAGTTCATCATCGGCCGCGGCGATCGCCCGGTCGTCGGCGAGGTCGGCCTGACGCCCCGAGCCAAGCGCGTCATCGAGCTTGCGATCGATGAGGCGCGCCGGCTTGGCCACAATTACATCGGCACCGAGCACCTGCTGCTCGGCCTCGTCCGGGAGGGCGAGGGGATCGCGGCCGGCGTCCTCGAATCGCTCGGCGTGAACCTGGACAAGGTTCGCCACGAGGTCATCCGCGTCCTGTCGCAGAGCTCGGCGGCAAGCCCGGCCCAGGAGACGAAGCGGGCGAGCAAGACGCCGACCGTGGATCAGCTGGGCATCAACCTGACCGAGGCCGCGCGCGCCGGCAAGCTGGACCCGGTCATCGGTCGCGAGAAGGAGATCGAGCGGGTCATCCAGATCCTCTCCCGCCGCACGAAGAACAACCCGGCCCTGATCGGCGAGCCGGGCGTCGGGAAGACGGCCATCGCCGAGGGCCTCGCCCACCGGATCGTCAGCGGCGACGTGCCGGAGACCCTGCTCAACAAGCGGGTCCTGACGCTGGACATCGGATCCCTCGTGGCGGGTACCAAGTACCGCGGCGAGTTCGAGGAGCGGCTCAAGAAGATCATCGAGGAGCTCCGCAACACGAACGACGCGATCCTCTTCATCGACGAGCTCCATACCCTGGTGGGGGCGGGGGCGGCCGAGGGCGCGATCGACGCGGCGAACATCCTGAAGCCCCCGCTGGCGCGCGGCGAGCTCCAGTGCATCGGCGCGACCACGCTCGACGAGTACCGCAAGTACATCGAGCGGGACGCCGCCCTGGAGCGCCGATTCCAGCCCGTCATGGTCGAGGAGCCGACGCTCGAGCAGACGATCGAGATCCTCAAGGGAATCCGCGAGCGGTACGAGCAGCACCACAAGGTCAGGATCACGGACGACGCGCTCCAGGCGGCCGCGGACCTCTCCATCCGCTACATCGCGGATCGCCACCTCCCGGACAAGGCCATCGACCTGATCGACGAGGCTGCCAGCCGGGTGCGCCTGCGCTACGCGTCGGCGCCGCCGGACCTCCGCGAGGCCCAGAAGGAGCTGGAGCGGGCAACCCGCGACAAGGACTCCGCGACGAACACGCAGGAATACGAAGAGGCATCCCGCCTGCGCGACGCCGAGACATCCGCGCGGGAACGCGTCGAGACGCTCCGTGGCGCCTGGCAGGCCCAGGTCGCGGACGCCCAGCCGACCGTCGACGAGGAGGAGATCGCCCACGTCGTGTCGATGTGGACCGGGATCCCCGTGACACGGATCGCGCAGGAGGAGTCCGAGCGCCTGCTCCACATGGAGGACCACCTGCACAAGCGCGTGGTCGGGCAGCAGGAGGCGATCGAGACGATCTCGCGCGCCGTGCGTCGCGCGCGCGCCGGCCTCAAGGACCCGAAGCGGCCCATCGGCTCGTTCATCTTCCTGGGCCCCACCGGGGTGGGGAAGACCGAGCTGGCGAAGGCCGTCGCCGAGTTCATGTTCGGCTCCGAGGACGCGCTCATCAAGGTGGACATGAGCGAGTTCATGGAGCGCCACAACGTGAGCCGGCTGGTGGGCGCCCCTCCAGGTTACGTGGGGTTCGACGAAGGGGGCCAGCTCACCGAGGCAGTCCGTCGCAAGAGCTACGCGGTGATCCTGCTCGACGAGATCGAGAAGGCCCACTCGGAGGTCTTCAACATCCTCCTGCAGATCCTGGAGGACGGCCAGCTCACCGACGCGAAGGGCCGCCGGGTCGACTTCCGCAACACGATCATCATCATGACCTCGAACCTTGGCGCCCGGCAGCTCCAGACGAACTCGTCGCTCGGCTTCCGGTCCTTCGGCGAGACCGAGGCGGCCCGCGCCGAGGCGTCCTACGAGAACATGCGGGACAAGGTGCAGGCGGAGCTCAAGACCTCGTTCCGTCCCGAGTTCCTCAACCGGATCGACGCGATGGTCGTCTTCCGCTCGCTCACCCAGGACGAGATCCGGGTCATCGTGGACCTGATGCTCGCGCGCGTCCGCGACCAGCTGCGGAGCCAGCAGATGTCCCTGGAGGTCACCCAGGAAGCCAAGGACCACATCATCAAGATCGGCTATGACGTGGCGTACGGAGCTCGCCCGCTCCGGCGCGTCATCCAGAACATGGTCGAGGACGTCCTGGCCGAGCAGCTGCTCCTGAGCCGGTACAAGCCCGGCACCACCATCGTCGTCGACAAGGGCGAGGAGGCCGGGCTCTCCATCCACGAGGCTGACGAGAAGACGCCCGCCGCCGTCGAAGCCGGCTAGCGCCGGGCGATCCGCCCGTGACGCGCACCCAGAGCCGGTACGTCTGCCAGGCGTGCGGCGATTCGTTCCTCCGCTGGGAGGGACAGTGTCGCTCGTGCAGCGCCTGGAACACGCTCGTGGAGACGCTTGTCCACGAGGATTCGCCCGCGGCGCGCCGGCGGGCCGCCCCGGCCGCCGGCAACCCTCCCGTCTCGCTCGGCGAGATCAGCGAGACGGACGTCACCCGCATCCCGGTCGGCATCGGCGAGCTCGACCGGGTGCTCGGCGGCGGCCTCGTGCCGGGGTCGCTTGTCCTCGTCGGCGGCGAGCCGGGGATCGGCAAATCGACGCTCCTCCTGCAGGCCGCCGCCGGCCTCTCCGCGGCCGGCTCGATTCTCTACGCGACCGGCGAGGAGTCGAGCGCCCAGGTCCGCCTGCGGGCCGCCCGGCTCGGGCTGCTCGGGGGCGCCGCCGCGGCGTCGGTGGCCGTCTACGCGGAGAGCTCCGTGGCCCGGATCCTCGAGACGGCACGCGCCACGCGGCCCGTCGCGCTCATCGTGGACTCGATCCAGACCGCCACGGTGGATGAGCTGGAGGGCCCCGCCGGCAGTGTCGGCCAGGTGCGCGAGTCGGCGCTCCGGTACATGGAGCTCGCCAAGGGGGACGGGATCGCGGTGCTCCTGGTCGGCCACGTGACCAAAGAGGGCAGCCTGGCCGGTCCCAAGACGCTCGAGCACCTGGTCGACGCCGTCCTCAGCGTCGAGGGCGACAGGTCCGGCGCCCTGCGCCTGGTGCGGGCCACCAAGAACCGCTTCGGGTCGACCGAGGAAGTAGGCGTGCTCGAGATGGCCGAGGCCGGGCTCCGCGAGGTCCCCGACCCGGCGCGGGCATTCCTTGTCGAGCACGATGCCGATGCCCCGGGGAGCGTCGTGGGCGCCACGCTCGAGGGTTCGCGCGCGCTCCTGGTGGAGGTCCAGGCCCTGGTTGCCCCGACCGTGTACGGGACGCCGCGCCGGACCGCGATCGGGATCGACCCCGGGCGCCTGGCGCTCCTCGTGGCGGTCCTGGGACGGCGCGCCGGCATCGGGCTCGGGAGCCACGACGTGTATGCCAACCTGGCCGGTGGGCTGGCGGCCGACGATCCGGGCCTGGACCTGGCGGTCGCGATCGCGCTGGCCTCGACGCTCCGCGACCTTCCCGTCGCGGCGGGCACGGTCGCCATCGGGGAGATCGGCCTGCTCGGCGAGCTGCGGTCCGTGACCGGGCTCGAGCGCCGCCTCCGGGAGGCGGCGCGGCTGGGATTCAGCCGGGCGCTCGTCCCGCCCGGCGGGCACGCCCAGTTGGCGATCCCGGGGATCACGATCCTCGCCGTCCGCACGATCCGGGAGGCGCTCGGCGTCGCGCTGGGTCCGCCGGGTGGCTGACGGGGGAGGGGAGGCGGTGCTAGGCTCACCGCCCGTGATCCGCATCATTCGGCTCCTCGGCGCAGCGATCGGGCTTCTGGTCGGCATCTCCTTCGTGGCCGGCACCGGGGGACCGTTCGCGCAATCGACCTACGCCGGCGCCCTCATCGCCGCCTGGCTGGTCGCCTGGCTGGTCGTCGGCTTCGCGTTGCTGCCATACCTGACCGTCGTCCCGGCAGGCTGGCTGATCAGCCGCGTCCAGGCGCTCTCGACGGCCGAGTTCGTCACGGCGGTGGTCGGCCTGCTGCTCGGTCTCGTGATGGGGCTCCTGCTCGGGCTTCCGCTGGCGGCGGTGCCCGCGCCGCTCGGGACCTGGCTGCCGCTCGGAGTGTCGATCTTCCTGGGGCTCGGGATGGCCGGCCTCACGGTCGCCAAGCGCAACGACCTCATCCTGGCGGCCGAGGCGATCGGCATCTTCCGGCGCCCGGTGGCCGAGAGCGCGTCGCACACGGGCGAGCCGTACGTGGTGGTCGACACGAGCGCCATCATCGACGGCCGGATCGCCGACATCGTCGAGGCGGGGTTCCTCCAGGGCACGCTCGTGGTCTCGCGTGTCGTGCTCGACGAGCTGCAGCGGATCGCCGACAACGCGGACACGCTGCGGCGCAACCGGGGAAGGCGCGGGCTCGAGATTCTGAGCCGGCTGCAGAAGGACGCGACCTTGCCCGTCGACATCGTGGACGACGGCTTTCCGGAGATCGGCGAAGTCGACGCGAAGCTGGTCGCCCTGGCCCGCTCGCGCAACGGCACCATCCTCACCAACGACTTCAACCTGAACCGCGTGGCGGAGATCCAGGGCGTGCGGGTGATGAACGTGAACTCGCTCGCCAACGCGCTGAAGCCGGCCGTCCTGCCTGGCGAGGACCTCCGGGTCCGCGTCATCCAGGAGGGGAAGGAGGTCGGCCAGGGAGTCGGCTTCCTCGACGACGGCACGATGATCGTCGTGGAGGGGGGCGCACGCTACCTGGACCGCGAGATCGAGGTCGGGGTCACGCGCGTGCTGCAGACCGTGGCGGGGCGCATGATCTTCGCCCAGCCGAAGCCCGAGTGACCGGCCGCCCCGAGCGGGCCCGGCCGCGCCCAACGGCCGACGCGATCGTGGTGGCGGCCGGCTCCAGCAGCCGGATGGGCGGCTCGGACAAGCTTGCGGCAGTGGTCGGCGGGCGGCCGCTGCTGGCCTGGACGCTGGAGGCCGTGGCCCGCGCGTCCAGCGTGGCCCACATCGTGGTCGTCACGGCCGGCTCCAGGGTCGGCGAGATCGCGGCGGCGGCGTGGCTGCCGCCCAGCGTCTCGGCGGTCGTGGCGGGGGGAGAGCGTCGCCAGGATTCCGTGGCCGCGGGCGTCGCCGCCCTGCCCGGGGGTCCAGGGGACGCCGTCATCCTGGTCCACGACGGGGCGCGCCCGCTGGTCTCGGCCGACCTTGTCGATGCCGTCGCACGTGCCGCCAGCATCCATGGCGCTGCGATCCCGGTCGTCCCGCTGGTCGACACGCTGAAGCGAGTAGACGACGGGCGCGTTACCGGGACCGTCGAGCGCTCCGGCCTGGTCGCCGCGCAGACGCCCCAGGGCGTGCGGCGTGACGTGCTGGCCGATGCCTACGCCGCGTTTCCGCCCGGGGGCCCGCGCACCTGGACCGACGAGGCATCCCTGCTGGAGGCGTGCAGAATCGCGGTCCATGCCATCCCCGGCGACGCGGCCAACCTCAAGGTGACGCTGCCCGACGATCTCGAGCGGGTCGCGTCGGCCCTGGCGCGGGCGGGACGGGCGGTGGGTCCGGCAGCAGCCTGGCCGGCCGTCCGGGTCGGGATCGGCGACGACGAGCACCCGTTCGGGCCGGGCTCCCCGCTCGCCCTCGGGGGGATCACGATCGACGCGGCGCCGCGCTTGCATGGCCACTCGGACGGCGACGTGGCGCTCCACGCGGTCTGCGATGCGCTGCTCGGCGCCGCCGGGCTGGGCGATCTCGGGCGCATCTTTCCGCCGGGCCCGGCGACGCCCGCCGGGATCGCCGGCGCCGCGCTCGTCGCGGAGTGCCTCCGCCGGGTCCACGCGGCGGGGTATTCCCCGCTCTCCGTGGACGTTACGATCATCGGCGCGCGGCCACGTCTGGCAGCCAGGCTCGCGGAGATGCGCGACGCGATCGCCGGCCTCCTGGCGCTGCCGATGGACCGGGTGAACGTCAAGGCGTCGACGGGGAACCTGGCCGGCGAGGAGGGCGCCGGCCGCGGCATCTCGGCCCGCGCGGTGGCCGTCGTCGGGGAGGTTGGCTCATGAGCGTCAGGCTCCACGACACGCTGGCAGGAGCGGTCCAGCCCCTGGAGCCGCTCGAGCCGGGCCACGTCCGGATCTACTCCTGCGGGCCGACCGTCTACGGACCCGCCCACGTGGGCAACTTCCGGTCGTTCCTGTTCGCCGACGTGCTCGTCCGCTACCTCCGCTGGCGCGGCCTGCGGGTCACCTGGGTGATGAACCTGACGGACGTGGATGACAAGATCATCCGCGGCGCGGCGGCCGAGTCGATCGGGATCGACGCGCTCGCGGAGCGCCACATCGCCGGGTTCCTGGCCGACGCGGCGACGCTCCGGATGACGATGCCGGACGTCCTGCCCCGGGCGACCGCCCACATTCCCCAGATGGTCGCGCTCGTCGAGGCGCTCCTGGAGCGGGGCCACGCCTACCGGACCGAGGACGGCTCCATCTTCTTCCGGATCGCCTCCTGGCCCACCTACGGGCGCCTGGCCCGCCTGGACCCCGACGCGATGCGGGTCGGGGAGCGGGTTGCGGCGGACGAGTACTCGAAGGACGACGCCCGTGACTTCGTCCTCTGGAAGGCAGCCAAGCCGGGTGAGCCAAGCTGGGAGACCGCGATCGGATCCGGACGGCCCGGCTGGCACCTGGAGTGCTCGGCGATGAGCATGGCGTACCTCGGCGAATCGTTCGACATCCACACGGGCGGCGTCGACCTGATCTTCCCGCACCACGAGGACGAGATCGCGCAGTCGGAGGCGGCCACCGGCGCGCCGTTCGTGCGGACCTGGCTCCACTGCGCCCACCTCCAGATGGGCGGCCGGAAGATGGCCAAGTCGGAAGGCAACATCGCGGGCGTCTCGGACCTCCTGGCCACCGGGCTGGCGCCCCGCGCCCTGCGGTACGCGCTGATCGCCGCGCACTACCGGACCGGCCTCAGCTTCAGCGACGAATCCGTCAGCGCGGCCGCCGCAGCGGTTGCGCGGCTTGATGCGCTCGTGGCCGCCCTGCTCGGCTACCACGGCGAAGGTCCCGACGACCCAGGGCTGCCTGCCGCGATCGCCGGCGCCCGGGCGGCGTTCGGCGTCGCGATGGATGACGATCTCGGTATCTCGGCGGCCCTGGCGGCGGTGTTCGACCTGGTCCGCGACCTGAACCGGCGGATCGCGGCACGCTCGCTGTCCGGCGCCGACGCGGCCCGCGCGCTCGACGCACTGCGCGACCTCGATCGCGTGCTCGGGCTGCTGCCGGATCCTGCCGAGCCGCCTCTCGAAGCCGACCTCCAGGTGCTTCTCGACGAGCGTGCGGCCGCGCGCAGCGCGCGGGACTGGGCCGCGTCCGATCACCTGCGTGACGCCCTGGCCGCCCGCGGGATCCTCGTCGAGGACTCGCGCGACGGGCAACGCTGGCGTCGGGCCGGCACGCCTGCGGATGCCTGAGCCAGCGGACCCGCGCCGGCCCCGGCGCGACCAGGGACCGGAACCTCGCCGCGACTCCCCGGGAGGGCCGGGAGGGGCGCCGTTCCGCCCGGCGGGACCCGCCCCGGTCCGCCGCGGGCCTCCCGCGACGCGCGGGCCGCTCGGACTCGGGGCCCTCCGTCCCGGCCCTCCGGGCCGATAATAGCGGCCCGGAGCGCGCATCTAGCC
>JARLHH010000166.1 GCA_031292335.1 Candidatus Limnocylindrales bacterium
ATGGCGAGCTTGTGGAGCACCGCGGGGTGCCGCGAGACGGTCAGGGATGGGGCGCGGGGCGGGGCGGCTGAGTCGGACACGGGCGCGCACCTCGGTCGTGGAGCGGGCGGACGACCGGCCGGGGTCGCGCCGGGCGCGACGATCCCGACCCGCACGATCCTAGCACCGGCGCGATCCCCGAACGGGGCTGCCGGGACGGGCGCCGGCGGCTGCCACGGGCCGGTCGCGCGACGCGGGTTGACGGCATCGGGCGAGCATAGCGCGCCCCCGGGACCCGCGCGACGGGTCCGTGGCTGCCGCTGGAGCCCGTCCCGGCAGCCCCGTTCGGGGAGCGCGCCGGTGCTAGGATCGTGCGGGTCGGGATCGTCGCGCCCGGCGAGACCCCGGCCGGTCGTCCGCCCGCTCCACGACCGAGGTGCGCGCCCGTGTCCGACTCAGCCGCCCCACCCCGCGCCCCATCCCTGACCGTTTCGCGGCACCCCGCGGTGCTCCACAAGCTCGCCATCCTGCGCGACGAGAGGACCGAGCCGAAGAAGTTCCGCGAGATCGTGCGCGAGCTCTCCTGGCTGCTCGGCTACGAGGCGCTCGCCGACGCCCGCCTCCGGCCTCGCCGCGTCCGGACCCCGCTCGAGGAGGTCGAGGCGCACGAGCTGGGCGACCGGATCGGCCTGGTGCCGATCCTTCGCGCCGGCCTCGGCATGGTCGACGCGATGTTGGAGCTGATGCCCACCGCCGAGGTCTGGCACCTGGGCCTGTTCCGCGACGAGCGCACGCTGCGCCCGGTCGAGTACTACAACAAGCTGCCCGACTCCGCCACCGTCGACCTGTGCCTGATCCTGGACCCGATGCTCGCCACGGGCGGCTCGGCGACGGCGGCGATCGACGTGCTCAAGCGCTGGGGCGCGTCCCGGATCAAGCTGATCAACCTGATCGCCTCACCGGAGGGCGTGGCGGCGGTCAGCGCAGCCCACCCGGACGTGACGATCCACTGCGCCGCGCTCGACCGGGCCCTGAACGAGAAGGGCTACATCCTGCCCGGCCTCGGGGACGCCGGCGACCGCCAGTTCGGGACCGGCCGCCGCGACTGAGGCGCCACTCAGTTGGGGGTGCGTTCGCTGGCGGTCGGCCCGCCATCCCAGCCGGTGGTGGAGAACGTCGGGATGAACTGGTAGCCCTGCCCGGGGACCGTGGCGATGAAGCGCGGGTTCCGGTAGTCGTTCTGGAGCTTGATCCGCAGGCCCCGGATGTGACGATCCACGATGTTGCTCTCGCCGACCAGGTCGGCTCCCCAGATCGCGTCGCGGATCTCCTTGCGGGTGACCACGCGGCCCTGGCGACTCGCCAGCAGGTAGAGGAGGCTCTGCTCGATCCCGGACAGGTGGACGACCGACGTGCCGGCGTTCACGACGCGGTTGAAGATGTCGATCTCGATCTCACCGATCGTGATCGACGGAATGAGACGCATGGGGATGCCCGCCACGCGGCGGGTGATCACGATGGCCCGGGCGAGCAGCTCCTCGGGCGAGAA
>JARLHH010000167.1 GCA_031292335.1 Candidatus Limnocylindrales bacterium
TCCCGGCCGGAGGTGATGATCAGCGTCCCGGCCGGCGTCACCTCGGTCGAGAAACGGGCGGTCCGCGACGCAGCGCTCAAGGCCGGCGCCCGCGAGGCCTACCTGATCGAGGAGCCCCTGGCGGCGGCGATCGGGGCGAACGTCCCGATCAGCGGGCCCTCCGGCAACATGATCATCGACATCGGCGGCGGCACCAGCGAGATCGCGGTGATCGCCCTCGGCGGGATCGTGGTGAGCAACAGCCTGCGGGTGGGCGGCAACCGCTTCGACGAGGCGATCGCCTCGTACATCCGCAAGAAGTACAACCTGATGATCGGGGACCGGACGGCGGAGGAGGTCAAGATCGCGATCGGGACCGCCCTGCCCCTGGAGCGCGAGCTCCAGATGGAGGTGCGCGGGCGCGACCTGATCGCGGGGTTGCCGCGGACGATCCCGATCACCAGCTCCGAGGTCATGGAGGCGATCGAGCTTCCGCTCCAGCAGCTGGTCCAGGCCGTGCGCAGCGTGCTGGAGCAGACGCCGCCCGAGCTGAGCTCGGACATCATCGACAAGGGGATGGTGATGTCCGGCGGCGGCTCGCTGCTCCGCAACATCGACCGGCTCTTGACCCAGGTGACCGGCGTCCCGTGCCACGTCGCCGAGGACGCGCTCAACTGCGTCGCGCTCGGAACGGGCCTTGCCCTGGAGCACTTCGACTTCTTCAAGAAGTCGCTCGTCCAGCAGATCTGACCCGAGCGACGTCGACGTGACCGGATCGGCGGACCGCAAGGCGTCCGCAGGCGCGACTTTCGACCGCAGGGAGGTCGGAGGGCCGGAGGACGCCCGAGGGCCCGCGGAACACGTCGCGTTCGTCGATCTCCACTGCCACACGAACGCCTCGTTCGACAGCCTCTCAGATCCGGTCAAGGTCGCGCGGGCCGCCCTGCGGCGGGGGATCACGCACCTCGCGATCACGGACCACGACCGGATCGACGGCGCGCTGCGGGCCCGCGACGGCGCACCGGACGGCCTGACGGTCATCGTCGGCGAAGAGGTGAAGACGGCGGCGGGCGACCTGATCTGCCTGTTCCTGGATCGCCCCGTTCCCCCGGGGCTCTCGCCGGCGGCGACGATCGCGCTGGTCCGCGAGCAGGGCGGCCTGGTCGGGATCCCCCACCCGTTCGACCGGCATCGCAACTCGATGGCCAGTGCGGAAGCGGAGTTCGAGGCGCTAGCCGGGCTCGTGGACTGGGTCGAGACGTACAACGCGCGGGTCGTCTTCGGCGACGGCAACGAGCGCGCCCAGGCGTTCGCGTTGCGCA
>JARLHH010000168.1 GCA_031292335.1 Candidatus Limnocylindrales bacterium
GCGTCTTCAAAGGCGTCCCGGTGTGACGAATGATCCGGGGAAAGAAGGCCTTGCCGCTGACGAGGAGCTTGTTCCCCTCCAGGCTGACGACGGCGGTACGGCGGTTGACAGCCGGCCGGCCGGTGATGCCCCGGGCCGAGGTCGCGCGCAGCGACGCTCCTCGCCCGGAGTCACCTCGTTCCGAGGGTCCGAGCCGCGACGACCGCGGGCCGCGCCGCGACGACCGGCCCCCCCGCCGGTCGGGTGATCGTCCGGGCGCATCGCCGGTCTCACCGGTCTCGTCCAGCGAGGCGGACGAGGTCCAGACCGCCCGCTCCCTGGTTCGCGAGCGGGAGGAGCTCCAGGCGGCGGAGGCGTCGCCGGCCGCGCTCGATGCCGGGAAGCGACTTCTCGAGCAGCTGATGCAGCACATGGGGTTCTCCGTCGCCGTCAACATCGAGACGGGCGAGACGAACCGCCTCAACGTGGTCGGAGCGGACGACGACGAGCACGAGGCGCTCGGCGCGCTGATCGGACGGAAGGGCGAGCGGCTCTCCGCGCTCCAGCACATCGTCAACCTGATGCTGTCACGCGAGATGGGCGAGTGGACCCGGGTCCTGGTCGACGTCGAGGGCTATCGCGGCCGGCGCGAGCAGCAGCTCCGGGAGATCGCGGACCGCGCCGCCGCGCGGGTCGTGGAGACCGGCAAGATGCTCCAGCTGGAGCCGATGCCGGCCCTCGAGCGGCGCTGGATCCACCTTGCGCTTCGCAACCACCCAGCAGTGGGCACCCAGTCGATCGGCGAGGAGCCGAACCGCCGGGTGGTCGTCGTCCCGAAGTCGGTCGCCGCGTCCTGACCGCTCGCGGTCGCGTCGCGCGTCGGACGCGGGCCGCGTGCGCGGAGCGGCGGGAACGGCACGGGTTCGCGCGTCCTATCGTCGCCAGCCTGTAAGATTCGGCCCCGTCCTGTCCGCATCGAGCACGCCAGATGTCCGCCGCCCCTCACCGCCTGCCAGTTGCCCGGCTCCTCTTCGCGGTGATTGCCGGCTTCGTGCTGGCCGCGTCCGTCGGGACCGGCGCGCTGTTCGCCTACCAGGGTCGGTACGCGGACCGGATCTACCCCGGCGTCCGCGTGGCCAGCGTGGACGTGGCCGGCCTCGATCGCGACGCAGCCCGCGCGCTGCTCGGCACGGCGCTCGCGAGCTACGGCACCGGGAGCGTCGTGATCACGGCGGGCAGCCACACCGTCGAGCTGTCCGATGCCGACCTCGGACGAAGCGTCGACATCGAGGGGCTCCTCGAGGAGGCGTTCGCGGTCGGCCGCTTCACCGACCCGGTGGGCAACGCGGCCGACGGTGTTCGGACGCTCGTCAACGGGACCGACATCGCGCCCCGCGTCACGGTCGACGTGGCCGCCACAGCCCGGGCGGTTCAGGCCGCCGCGTCCCGGATCGACTTGCCGCCCGTGAACGCGACCGCACGCGCGACCGCGACGGGCTTCAGCACGACCCCCGACGCGACGGGGCTGGGCCTCGCGCAACCCGAGCTGGTGGACGAGATTGCGCGTCGCCTCTCGGACCCGGCGGCACCCCCGCAGATCCAGATCACCGCCAGCCTGGTCCCGCTGCAACCGTCGGTGACCGATGCGGCAGCAGCCACGGCCGTCGAGAACGCGACGCTGATGGCACGCGACGTGGCCCTCGCGGACGGCAAGGAGACCTGGACCATCCCCGGGTCGACCGTGCGCAGCTGGATCTCGTTCGCGGCGAC